>DATBCP010000457.1:0-16765 GCA_036270435.1 Rhizomicrobium sp.
GGGCGTCACCGGCGCAAACGCAACCGGTGAACCGGCCGCCGGGGCCCCGTTCTGAGCCAGCACCGGGGCAGGGCAGACAAGCAAAAGCAACGCGCTGCTGGCCAAAGTAAGCCTCATGCTTACCTCCCAAATGCATGCAAGCGTAGTGGATACTACGCCTCCTCGCGATCCGTGTCAGTGTTCCAGGCGCCGGAGTGCGGCTGTCTTGGCCGCCAGATAGTTCCACTTTTTGTGGCTCAAGCAGGCGGCGGGATGCAGGACTGTTCGAAGGCGTACATTCCCTTCACCGCGCCAGCCGCGCGGAACACCGTCAATGCTTGATCGACCAGCAAGGGCCTTGAGGGTTGAGCCCAGGATGGCCCAATCGTCAGACTGCCGGCTCCGATCAACAGACTGCGCCGCGATGGTCTCTTCCTAGTCATGGGGCATCTTCTCCGGTAGCGCAAAGATGGCGATCGCATCGCCAAAGGCGGGCCTGCCGAGCTTTGCCATCAACCTCGGCCAGCCATTGGCGGACAGGCCCCCTGCCGCCACGGCGACATATTGTACCCCGTTTACACGATAGGTGATCGGCGGTGCCGCCACCGCAATGCCAAGGTTGAAGCTCCAAAGCTTCTGGCCATTGCGGCCATCGAAGGCACTCAAATGCCCATCCATCTCGCCGCAAAAGACCAGGTCGCTGGCGGTGGCCAGCACGCCGCCCACCATGGGCAAGGGGGACTTGTATTGCCAATCGATCTTGCCGGTATCGACATTGACTGCCGATAGCGTGCCATACATGGCCAATTCGTCCTTGCCATCGGTGATGAAATTGAGCCGGCCGCCCATCACCTGTCCGACCACCGGCGTGCCTGGCTTGTAGGGCTGGACTTCCACCGTCGTGAACGTCGCCGGCTCATGCACGCCCATGACGTAAAAGGCGCGTGTGCGGGGAGAGAAGGCCGCGGGCGACCATTGGCTGCCGCCATTGGCAGCGGGATAGATCGTCACGCTGCCGCTGGTCGGCGGCGGTTGAAACAGGTTGGGGCTCTGCGGCACGAAGGGATCGGACTTGCGCAGCAATTCTCCGGTTTCGCGATTGACGATAAAGACATTGCCGACCTTCCCCGCCTGGGCGGCGGCGGGAACCAGCTTGCCGGTCTTGTCCCTTGCATCCATGAAGATCACCGGCGCGGCGGCGTCATAGTCCCACACATCATGGGGGACTTCCTGGCGCCACCAGCGCAGCTTGCCGCTCTTGGCGTCGATGCCGACAATGGAATTGGTATAGGCGTTGTCGCCCAGCCGGTCATGCCCATCCAAATCGGGATTGGGATTTCCCACTGCAAAGCTGATCAATCCGCGCTGTGGATCGACCGCCGGCGTGCTCCAAACCGAGCCGCCGCCGCGCAGGTGGGAATCGCCGCTCCAGCTGTCGCCGCCGGGCTCCGACGGCGCCGCTGTGGTGCGAAACCGCCACAGCAATTTTCCGTTCGTCGCATCATAGGCCTGGACAAAGCCGCGGCCGGGATATTCCGCGCCTGAACTGCCCACCACGATCATGCCGTCATAGACCTGCGGCGCCATGGTGAAGGAATAGAACACCGGATCGGCCGGCAATGTGGCTTGATAATCGGATTGCCAGACCAGCTTGCCGTTCCTGGCGTCGAGCGCCGTGACAAGGCCGTCAAGCTGCGCCAGGAACAGCTTGCCATAGGCCATCGCGACGCCGCGCGATTGAGGCCCGCAACACAGGTTGCTGTAACGCAAGCTGGGCGTGTAGGACCAGAGCAGGGCGCCGGTCGCCGCGTCATAGGCCAGGACATGATCGCCTGGCGTGGATATATACATCACGCCGTTCACCACCAACGGCGTGGCCTCGAAGCTGTTGGCGATGCCGGTCTGTATGATGGAAACCGGCACCAGGCGCCGGACGTTGGTGCGATCGATCTGGCTTAGCGTCGAGAAACGCTGATTGTCATAGGTGCGGCCATGCAGAAGCCAGTTGTCCTGGTCACGCGCGGCATTCAGCAGCCTGGAATCGTCGATGGCGACATCGGCCGTGACGGCCTTGGCTACGACCGCGCCGGCGGGTTCGGGTGCGGGCGCGGGCACGCCATGCGATTGTGCCGGTGCCGCAGGCGCTGCCTGGGCCAGCAGCGGGGATGGCCCGGCCATGACGCAATCCAGGCCCAGGGAAAGGCACAGCAACCAATATCCAGCGGTCTTCATCTCTTATCTCCTGCGCCAGAATGTCTATCTGTATTGGGAAAACTCAGATCGCCAGGGCACATGACGGAAACACTTCCGATTTTGTTCCTCTCGGATCGCAGCCGGCTTCCAGCACGCCGCTTTCCAAATTGCGCTCGGCGGCACAAAGAAAGCCTTCGCTCCAGCCCGGCGCGATATCCAGCTCGTGGCCGCGATCCCGCAGCTCCTCGAAAACACTGGTGCCGACCCCCGGCTCGATGCGGACGCGATTGAGAAAGAAATCATGCGGTGCGAAGAAACCGGGAAAATGCTCGCTGCTGAATTTCGGGGCTTCGATCGCCTCCTGCAGCGACATGCCGAACACCATGCGGTTCAACAGGAATTGCAGCTGCCACTGATCCTGTTGGTCGCCGCCCATGCTGCCAAAGGCCATCCAGGGCTTTCCATCCTTCATCGCCAAAGACGGGCTGATGGTGGTTCGTGGACGCTTGTAAGGCGCAACCACATTGGGATGGTGAGCCGGCTCGAGATAGCAATTCGACAACCGCATCGATAGCGGAAAGCCCAGCGCCGGGATCACTTCCGACGAGCGTATCCAGCCGCCGCTGGGGGTGAAGGCCGCCGTGAAGCCTTCCGCATCCATGGCGTCGACATGCACCGTTCCCGCTCCCCAGGCCGCGCCGCCCAGCCGCTCGCTTGCCGCAAGCAGAGCCGCATGCCGCGACGGATCGCCGGGGCGGATTTCGGCATTGGCGGTACGCCCAATCAGTTCGGCGCGCAGGGCGCCATAATTCTTGGAGAGAAGCGCCTCCAACGGGACAGAAACCTGTTCGGGATCGCCGTAATATTGCTCCCGGTCGGCGAAGGCCAGTTTGATCGCTTCCAGCACGATATGGACGTACTCGGCCGTGTTGTGGCCCAGGGCGCGCAAATCGAAATTCTGCAGGATGGTCAGGGATTGCAGCAGCGCGGGCCCTTGGTTCCAAGGTCCGCATTTGTGGATCTCGGCGTCACCAAACCGGACGTGCGCGCTATTTTCAATCGGGATTTGAAAGTGTTCAAAGTCCGACCGCTCCAGAAGTCCACCCTTTTCCCGGACGAAGCGGACGATCTCGGCGGCGATATCGCCTTTGTAGAAGGCGTCGAATACGGCGCGCAGCCCCGCCTCGCGATCGCCCGGCTGTGATATTTCGGCTTTGACCAGATGCTCGAACATATCCGCGAGCGCCGGATTGCGAATCAACTCGCCCTCTTTCGGAATTTTTCCGCCGGGCAGGTAGATGGCGGCGGTGCCCTGCCAGCCAAGGAATTTGTCGAAATTGTCAGCGATGCCAGACTTGTGCATGCGGATCAACCCGGAATGCGCGGGAAAGCCGTTCCTGGCCAGGTCGATGGCGCGGGCGGACACGTCCGCAAAACGCAACCGGCCGAAGCCGGACAGGGCCTCGACAACCGCTCCCAGCGTGCCCGGCACGCCGGCCGCCAACACGCCCTCCGCCGGAATCGCGCTATGGCCCAGCGCGCGGAAGCCCTGAGGCGTGGCCTTGCCCGGCGCCATCATGTTTCCGTTGATGCAGACCACCCTTGCGGAGCCGGGCGCGCAAATCAGGATGGGAAGCTCGCCGCCTATCGTGTGCATATGCGGATTCACCACCCCCTCGACCAGGGCGGCGGCGCAGGCCGCATCCACCGCATTGCCGCCTTGCCGGAGAATTTCAATTCCGGCCAGGGTCGCGCTGTAATGCTCGGCGGCGACAGCGCCGCGCCGACCGAAAATGCGGGGATAGAAGCTCACCTTGTCGGTCGGTTTGGACCGCCAGCTGCGCGTGCTGCCTTCGGGCATTTGTGGTTTCCCCTTGTGTGCGCCGCCGCACACGTTTTTCCCGTCATTTTGAGCGGTGCCGGCGGAGGATTTCACCACAAAAGTGAAGGAATTCCGATGCCAAATTGAGCTGGCACGGGCCTCGGCCACGGCCGATGCTTGGATCGAATCCGGGATCAGCTATGATCCTTCCCGGGGACTAGCGGGGATGAACCCATGAGCATGCGGCGCTTCTGGATTCTGTTGGTTTTGACGGCCTTGCCGCTTGGCGCCCACGCGGCACCCGCGCAAGAAAGTCTAGCGGCACCCGGCCTGGCACAACCGGTGGAGATCATCAAGGATCATTGGGGGATTTCCCATATCTACGCGCGGAACGAGGACGATCTGTTCTTTGCCCAAGGCTACAATGCCGCCCGGGACAGGCTGTTTCAGCTCGAAGTATGGCGGCGCCAGGCGACCGGCACCTTGGCCGAAGTCCTGGGCAAGAAAGAACTCAAGCGCGATATCGCCAATCGCCTGTTCCTGTTTCGCGGCAACATGGTGGACGAGCTGAACTGGTATCACCCGCACGGGGCGGCAATCGTCAATGCCTTTGTCAAAGGCATCAATGCCTATATCGACCAGACGGACCGCAATCCCGCCTTGCTGTCGCCGGAGTTCAAGATGCTCGGCATCCGCCCCGGCAAATGGACGCCGGAGATCGTGATATCGCGCTTCAACGGCTTAAGGGCCAATCTCGACGAAGAGATGAACACCGCCCTGGCGGTGCGCACCATCGGCGCCGATGCGGTCAAGGACCTGGAGCACTATCAGCCCGCCAATCCCGATCTGCGCATCGATTCCGCAATCGATGCCAAGCTGTTGTCCAAGGAAATTCTGGAGCTTTACGATATTCACCGCTCGGAGATGACATATACGCCCGACGAATTGGCGCCGGACTATCGCGCCACCAAGGCCGCATCCTTGACGTCACCCCTGCCAACGGGACTGGAAATCAGCGAGCGGCGGGTCGACATGGGAAGCAACAACTGGACGGTGAGCGGCAGGTTGACGGAAAGCGGCTATCCCCTGCTGGCGGGCGATCCCCATCGCATCCAGGAAGTGCCGTCCCTTCGCTATTGGGTGCATCTGAATGCGCCGGGCTGGAATGTCATCGGCGCCGGCGAGCCGGCCATCCCGGGCGTGTCCCACGGTCATAATGATTTCGGCGCCTGGGCCTACACCATCTATGGCGCCGATACCGAAGACCTGTATGTCTATGACACAAGTCCCGCCAATCCGCTGCAGTACAAATATGGCAGTGGCTGGGAAAGCATGAAGGTGATTCACCAGACTGTTCCGGTCAAGGGCGAACCGCCGGCCGCGGTCGATTTGAAATACACAAGGCATGGCCCCGTTCTTTTCGAGGACAAGGCGCATCACAAGGCCTACGCCCTGCGCGCGGCCTGGATGGAGCAGGGCAGCGCGCCCTATCTCGCGACCTTGCGGGTGGACCAGGCCCACAACTGGCAGGAATTCCAAAGTGCCGTCGCCTATGCGCGCATGCCGGCGCTCAATTTCATTTGGGCCGACAAGGAGCGCAATATCGGCTACCAGGCTGCGGTCATCGCGCCCAAAAGACCGAATTTCAGCGGTCTAGTGCCGGTGCCAGGCGATGGCCGTTATGAATGGGGCGGCTTTCTTCCAATTCCGGAATTGCCGCATGTGCTGAATCCGGAAAAAGGCTTTTACAACACCTCGAACGATTTCCAGCTTCCGCCGGGATATGCCCATACGGACGTGGTGCATTATGTCTGGGCCGATCCGTATCGCGGCCAGAGCGTTGCCGAAGTGCTGGGATCGGGGCGAAAATTCACGGTCTCCGACATGATCCAGCTTCAGAACAGCGACATGTCGATACCCGCGCGCAGTCTGGTGCCGCTGCTGCATGACATGGAAATCGCCGATCCGGCCGTGCGCCAGGCAGCGGGGCGCCTGCTGCATTGGAACTATGTGCTCGACAGGGATTCGGTGGAGGCCGGCATCTACGAGATGTTCCAGCGCCGTCTCATGACCAATGTCCAGACGCTGGTGGTGCCCGCGACAGCGCGTCCGTTCCTGGGCATGCCGCCCATGGTGCGGATTGTAGCTTTTCTCACCGCGCCGGACGGCCGCTTCGGCAGCGATCCGGTGAAGGGCCGCAATTCGGTGCTGGCCAAAAGCCTGGCCGAAGCTGTGGCCGAACTCACCAGGCGTCTCGGCCCGGATATGGAGAAGTGGAGGCTTGGTGCCTATCACTATGCCGAAATCCTCCATCACATGGATGGGGCACTCAAGCCCGACCTGCAAGCCCAGTTCGATGTCGGTCCGCTGCCGCGAGGCGGCGACGCCTATACCATCACGGCCACCGGCGGCGGCGACGCCCAGGCCAGCGGCGGGTCGTTCAAGATCGTGTCGGATACCGAGGATTGGGACAATTCTGTCGGGCTGAACAATCCCGGCCAATCCGGCGACACAAGGGATCCGCACTACCGGGACCTCTTCGAATATTGGGCGCGCGGCAAGTATTTCCCCATCCTATTTTCGCGTCCCAAGGTGGAGTCGGTGGCGGAAGGCCGCTTCATGCTCTTACCGCGCTGAACCCGGAAGCCGGCCGGGACCGGCACTTTCTGTGAGATTTTCGAGGGCTTGCGTGTAAATTCCATGTAAAATACCCGGTGCTTGTCCACGGCTGCGGCATCCTGGATGCCCGCGGTTCTGCGTCAGGAAGCAGAGATCGCCATGCCCAAAGTTCTCCTCATTGACGATGACGCCGCTCTGACCGGCATGCTCACGGAATTTCTCAGAGGCGAAGGGTTTGAAACGGCGGCCGCTTTCAACGGCAAGGAAGGTGCGGCGGCCGCTTTGGATCCAACCCTGGATGCGGTGATCCTGGACGTCATGATGCCCGATATCAGCGGTGTCGAAACCTTGCAGCGGATAAGGTCCGCGAGCTCGGTGCCGGTGATAATGCTCACCGCCAAGGATGCCGAGGAAGACAGGGTCGCGGGCCTGGAGTTGGGCGCGGATGACTACATTGCCAAACCTTATTATGCCCGGGAGTTGCTGGCGCGGCTGAAGGCGCTGTTGCGGCGCCAGCACGCCGCCACCGCATCGCCGCCGTCATGCTTCGTGGCGGGGAAGCTCCGGCTCATTCCCGCCAAGCGGGAAGTCACCTTTGATGCCAAGCCGCTGGAACTGACAGTTTGCGAGTTCGATCTGCTGCAGGCCTTGTTGCGCGGCGGTGACGTCGTGGCGACCAAGGATGATCTTTCGCTCACCGTGCTGGGGCACAAGCGCGAACCGTATGACCGCAGCATCGATGTCCATGTCAGCAACTTGCGCAAAAAACTGGCGGTGGTGTCCGACAAGATCATCGAGATCGAGACCATCCGCGCCGTGGGCTACCGGTTGAAGGTGACGGGATGAGGCGTCCGCTTTTCCTTAAGATCTTCCTGGGTGTCTGCCTGAGCTTCGTTTTCGTGACCATCATCGTCTGGCTCACGGACTCGATCCTGCAGCAGAATCCCAGCCGCACGGCGGAGCGCATCGCTGGCGTGGGCCTGGCCGGGGCCGCCTCCGCGATCCGGCTGGGCGGTGAGCAGGCGCTGCGGGACGAGCTTGCCACCTGGCCGGCCGCTGAACGCGCCTATCTGGCCTATGGCCGCATCGACACGCCCGCTGCACCCAAGGCTGACCTGTTGCACAGTCAGTTCGTGACCACGGCCACTGATCCCGACGGGCATCGCTATGCCATCAGCTACCAGGTGCACCGGTTCGACGGCTTTATTCCGCCGCCGCTGGTTTTCGACATGGGCCCCCGGGTTGCTTTCGGCACCTTGCTGGGAATTTCGATTTTCAGCCTGGCGCTGACTTTCTACCTGATCACGCCGATCGGCCGGATCAGGGCTGCCTTCAGGCAGGTCGCCGCCGGTGATCTCAAGGTGCGGCTGGGACCGGCATGGCTGCGCCGCCGCGACGAAATCGCCGACATGGCGGCCGATTTCGATAAAATGGCTGCGCGCCTGGAAGAGCTCGTCACCTCGCGCGACCGGCTGCTGGCAGACATTTCCCACGAATTGCGCTCGCCTTTGGCCCGACTGCATCTGGCGATCGACCTGGCGCGCCAGTCGCCGGAAAAAACCAGTCAGTCCCTGCAACGGATCAGGCGGGAAGCCGACAAGCTGGAAGATATGGTGGGCGAATTGCTGGCCTTGTCCAAGCTGGAACATGGCATCGCCGCCTCCAACGAATATTTCTTCATTTCCGAGATCACCGGCATCGTGGTCGAGGATGCCCGCTACGAAGCCCAGGAAAAGGGCGTCGCCATCGAGTTTGTCGCCAGCACGCGCCATTGGGGACAGGAAGCGCTGGTGGTCGGCAGCGGCAAGCTGATCAGCCGCGCCATCGAGAATGTCGTGCGCAACGCCCTGCGCTTTTCCCGCCGGGGCGAGACGATCACCATCGAGATGCAAACCGATGCGGCCGGAACCACGCTTTATATAAGAGACGAGGGGCCGGGCGTTAAGGAAGGGCAGCTAGACACTTTGTTCGAGCCTTTTGTGCAGGCCAATCCTGCCGACAATCAGGGTTACGGATTGGGCCTCGCCATTGCCAGGCGGGCGGTCACGGCGCACGGCGGCACCATCAAGGCGACCAACGGCATGTCGGGCGGACTCACTGTCACCCTCTGGTTGCCCGCCGCTCCGGATGCGCCCGAAGCCGCGGAAGAGAGCCGCTCGGTATGGGACAAGTCGATATCGCCTCTCCCCATCTGAGGCCGATGGCGTGCCGGTTAGAACCGTATGCTGACCGTGGTGCCGCCACCCGCGGTATCGGATAGACCGACCGTCGCGCCGTGAACGGTTGCGATCTGGCGCACCAGGGTGAGACCGACACCGCTGCCTTGCCGCTTGGTGGTGAAGAAAGGAACGAAAACCTTCTCCCGCTGGTCCGGCGCAATGCCGGGCCCGTTGTCAGCAACCGCCAGCACGACACGTCCGCCTTCCTGGAAGGCGGAGAGCGTGATGCGCCCCCCGTCGCGCAGTGCCTCCATGGCATTGCGCATCAGGTTTATCACGGCCTGATCCAGAAGTTCGGCGTCTGCGCTGATCTCCAGCGTGTCGGGCACGATCGCCAGGGTCAGGGCGATGTTGCGAGCGGCCAGTTCGCCCGCCAGCAGCCGTTGCAGGCGTAGGAACAGGCGCTGCAGCGACACGATTTCGATCTTGGTCACCATGCGGCGCGTGATGCGGCGATGGTTCTGCACAAAATGCAGCAGGCCTTCGCTGCGCCGGGCCATGGTTTCCAGCGCCTCTGCTGCGTCGCCAAGGGCGGCGTGCCGTTCATCCTCCGCCGGCAGGTTCGACAACACTTCCCGCACCAGGGCTTGCGCGGTGGCGGCCAGGGAGGTGATCGGCGTGAGCGAGTTCGTGACCTCGTGCGCCATCACGCGGATGACTGTCTGCCAGGCGGCCAGCTCCTGGGCGGTCAGTTCGGTCTCGATATTCTGCAGCGAAATCAGGCGCCGCCGCACACCCGAAAGCGTCAACCCCGTGGCAGCCGCCTTCAATTGCAGCGCGCCGGAAGTGCGTTCCATCCGCACAATGGCGGCTTCTCCGGGCTTCAAGGCTTCGAGCCCGGTGACGAAAGCCGCACCGTGGCGGGCAAACTGGGCGGCATCGGTGCAAGAGCTTTCGAACAGCCGGCGTGCCGCCAGGTTGAGCAATTGGACGGCCCCGGTTTCGTCGACCGACAGCAATGCCACGGGGACGTGAGCGATCAGGGTTTGCAGGTAGTGTGCTTGTTCCGCCCGTTCGGCCTGGCTGCTGCGCAGCTGATCCAGCACCTGTGTCATGGAACTGCCCAGCTCGGAGAAGGCATGATCTCTGGAGAAGAAGGCGAAACTGGCGGAATTGTCGCCAAAAGCCACCGCGTCCAGGAAACGGGCGACCTCGCGCCCCGAGCGGGAGGCGAAATGCGCCAACAAGGCTGCCTGGGCAAAAAGCGCACCCGTTACCAGCGCAATAGTGACATACCAATTGGTCGTCATCGCCATCCAGGCCAGCAAGGCCAAGGTCGCGATCAGGCCTGCAACCCGAAGCAGAATGCCGAATTCGAAGCGGCTATAGGCCATATTTCTCCATGCGCCGGTACAGCGAGGTCCGCGTCAGGCCCAACGCTTCGGCAGCGCGGCTGACATTATTACCGTGCTTCTCCAACGCGCGAATGATGGCGGTCTTTTCCACCGCATCCAGCCGCGAAATCCCGGCGGGCGTTTCCTGCGGAGCCTGCGGGTCGGACAGGGGAAAATCGGCCGGCCCCAACCGGTCGGATTCGCTTAAGATGACCGCGCGCTCCACCGCGTGCCGCAAGGCCCGGATGTTGCCCGGCCACGACCAGTTGGCCAAGCGATCGATCAGCGCCGCGGACAGGCGCTTCGGGGCCAGGTTGTATTTTTGGGCATAGAACGCGGCGTAGTGCTCCAGCAGCAAGGAAATATCCTCCTTGCGCTCCCTCAGCGGCGGCAGGACGATCTCCACCGTATTGATGCGATAGAGCAGGTCCTGGCGGAACAATTCTTCATTCGCCAATCTCTCGGGGCTCAGATTGGTCGCGCAGATCAGGCGAACGTCGATCGGTTCGGCTTTGTCTCCACCCACCGGCACGACTTCGCGCCGTTCCAGCGCCGTCAGCAGCTTGCTCTGCAGATGCAGCGGCACATTGCCGATCTCGTCCAGGAACAAGGTCCCCCCGGTGGCGGCGCGGAAGAAGCCGGTGCGATCCTGCTTGGCATCGGTGAAGGCGCCGCGCCGGTGGCCGAACAATTCGCTTTCGAAAAGCTGCGGCGACAGGGCGCCCATATCGACGCGCAGGAACACTTCGTTGGCGCGCGCCGACAGGCGGTGGATTTCCCGCGCCACCAATTCCTTGCCGGTGCCATTCTCGCCCAGGATCAGCACATTGGCGTCGGTTGGCGCGGTGCGGCGGATGGCGCCGAACACCTTGAGCATGGCGGGCGCGGTGCCGATCATCCCGGTTTCGGTGCGCGTGGCGGCGGCCAGGCCGGAATTGCGCTGCCGCAGCTCGGCGGCCTCCAGCCTGGAGCGGCGCAGGTTCAATGCCGACATCAAGGTGGCCAGTAGGCGCTCATTCTCCCAGGGCTTGGTGACAAAGTCGGCCGCCCCCTTCTTCATCGCCTCGACCGCCAGTTCGACATCGCTATGGGCGGTCACCAGCACCACCACGGCCTGGGGATCGATGGAGAGCACCTCAGACAGGCAAGCCAGGCCTTCGGATCCGTCATCGGCGCCGGCTGAGAAATTCATGTCCAGCAGCAGCACGTCGAAACCGCCGCGGCGGACCAAAACGGCCAGCTGCGCCGGGTCGCTCAGGGTCTGGACGGACGCAAAGTGACGCTTCAACAGCAGCCGCGCGGCGTGAAGTATGTCCTCATTGTCGTCGACCACCAGGATGCGGCCGTCGTGAACGGGTGTGGGTAAGGTCATGTCCGAAAACGAACAGGTGTCCGCTTTACCTGTACGCCAGCGGACACTGGCTGACTAGACTTAGAGCTATCCCATTGGGACAAAACAAGAAAATGTTGGCATTAACCTTGCCTTAGCAAAGGCATGACCACCACGGGAATGGACAGACTTATTGCCCCCAAGCCGATATGGCGTCGCTATGCGCCCTGGGCTGGGGGGGCGGTTGTCCTTGCCGGCCTTGCCGTTTGGGCGTTGCTGGGAACGGGCGGGAACGTCTATCGCGTTCCGGCCAACCGGCTGACCATCGGCACCGCCACGGAAGGTCCTTTCGAAGACTATATCGCGGTGCGCGGCGCGGTCGCCCCTTACACCACGGCCTATCTCACCACCGACCAGGGCGGGACGGTGAAACAGGTGCTGATCGAGGATGGCGCCAAGGTGAAGGCCGGCCAGCCCTTGATCGTGCTGTCCAATCCGGCCCTGCAATTGCAGGTCGCGGCCCAGCAGCTGACCTTCGAGCAGACCCGCTTCAAGTACCAGCACGACCTGTTGGATATCGAGCACCAGATCAGCCAGCTCAAGAACAATCTGGAGCGCGACAAGATCCTGCTGGATGGCAACGCCATCGCGCCCAGCACCTACAAGCAGGAACAGGAAGAATACAATTATTACGTCAAGCTCCGCGCCGCCACCATCGCCTCCGAGGAGGCCGAGCAGCGCGTGCGCGCCACGCAATTGACGGGCCAGGCGGCTGGCACCAAGAGCGATATCGCCAATGCGGGGGTGGAAGCGCTCACCATTCGCGCGCCGATGGACGGGCAGTTGACCGCACTGGACGCCGAGGTCGGCCAATCCAAGGCGCCTGGCGCCGTTCTGGGCCAGGTGAATTCCGCCGACCGTTTCAAGCTTCAGGCGCAGGTGGACGAATTCTATCTCGGCCGCGTCGTGGTGGGACAGGACACCTTGTTCTCGGTCGACGACCGCGACTATCGCGCCCGGGTGGCCAAGGTCTATCCGCAAGTCAGCAACGGCACCTTCAAGGTCGATCTTTATTTCAACGGCACCGCCCCGGCCGGGGTCCATGTCGGCCAGGCCATCGACCTGAAAGTCGAGTTGGGCGGCGCTTCACGCGCGGTGATGGTGCCCAATGGCCCCTTCTATCAGGACACCGGCGGCAATTGGGTGTTCGTGCTCGATCCCGCCGGCCGCTATGCCGTGCGCCGCAATGTGCGCCTGGGCCGCCGCAATCCGGACCATGTCGAGGTGGTGGATGGGCTGAAGCCCGGCGAGAAGATCATCATCTCCGGTTACGAAGCTTTCCAGAAAATGGACCGCGTTGAATTTGGCCGGTCCGATGAAAACCCATAGGGGTCGCGCATGATTACGCTGAAAAATCTGGCCAAGGTCTACCGCACCACGGAAGTGGAGACGACCGCGCTGCGCGACATGAACCTGGAAATCCGCAAAGGCGAGTTCATCGCCGTGATGGGCCCCTCCGGTTGCGGCAAGTCCACCTTCCTCAACATTGTGGGCATGCTCGACAGCCCTTCGAGCGGCGAATACTGGTTCGACGGCCAGAACATCGCCGGTTATCCGGAAGCGCAGCTGGCACAGCTGCGCAAGAACGCCATCGGCTTCGTCTTCCAGAGCTTCAACCTGATCGACGAATTGAATGTGCTGGAAAATGTCGAGCTGGCGCTTCTCTATCACTCGGACGTATCGGCCGGGGAGCGGCGCAAGCGCGCGACCGGGGCGCTGGAGCGGGTCAAGATCGGCCATCGCGCCCGCCACATGCCCTCGCAGCTGTCTGGCGGCCAGCAGCAGCGGGTTGCGGTCGCCCGCGCCGTGGTGGCACGTCCCAAGCTGATCCTGGCCGACGAGCCCACCGGCAACCTCGACACCACCAATGGCGAGGAGGTGATGCAGCTTTTGACCGAGTTGAACGACGAGGGCACCACCATCGCCATGGTCACCCACTCCCACAGCCATGCCGAATATGCCCACCGCATCGTCAATCTGTTGGACGGCAGCATCGTCACCGAAAGCATCCGCCAGGTTCTTTAGGGGCTTAGTTTGAAGAGGAGCAACGCCATGACCAATCCCCGCATCCAGACCGTGCCACGGAACAAAGTGACGGACCTCATCACCGAGGTCTTCCATGCCGCCACGATCGCCTTGGTGGGCGTGCTGGGCATCCTCACTGTCGCCGCAACGATCTGATTGTTGCGCACATGTTCCGCAACTATCTGATCGTCGCCCTGCGCAACGTCCTGCGCCACCGGCTTTACAGCCTGATCAATATCGCGGGCCTGGCGATTGGCCTGGTCTGCGCCATCTTCATCATCCTGTTCATCCGGGATGAGGTTTCCTATGACAGGTGGATCCCGGACAGCGAGAACCTCTATCGGATCGAGCATACATTCACGGTTCCCGGCCAAGCGCCTATGCCCGCGTCCAATTCGCCCTATCCGGTGGCGGTGGCGATGGGGCAACAGATTCCGGAAGTGACCGGCATCACCCATCTCATCCCGGAGCGGCCGACGGTGATGATCGGCGACCGCCTGTTTCTGGACCAGTTCCATGTCGTGGACCCCAACTTCTTCCGGCTTATCAGGCTGCCATTGGTGGAAGGCAGTCCTGCCGCTGTTTTCTCCCGGCCGGATTCGGTGGCGCTGTCGCAAACCAGGGCGCGCAAATATTTCGGCGACGCCGAACCGATGGGCAAAACCATAACGCTGAGCGAGAACCGCTGCGATGACTTGGGCGGGAACTGCCATGTCAACCAGTATGCCCTGAAGGTTACGGCGGTGATGCGGGACATGCCGCACAACTCGCACTTGCTTTTGGACGCGCTTTTCCCAACCACCTCCAATGCCGACCCGATGTCGCAAAAGGAAAAGATCGCCTGGTTCAACTCTCATGGCTGGGCTTATGCGCGGCTTGCGCCGGGCGCCGATCCCGATGCGGTGGCAGCCAAGATAAAGCCGATCATCGACCGCTCCGCGGACCCCAAGCTCCTATCGTCGCTCCGTTTACCCGCCAGCTCCATCCAGCATATCCGCCTGGTTCCCTTCCGGGGCCTGCATCTGACCACCGACCGCTATGGCGGGATGAAACCGCCGGGAAGCTGGGCGACCGTCTATGGTTTCGCCATCATCGGAATCCTGATCCAGTTGGTTGCCTGCTTCAATTTCACAAATCTGGCGACGGCCCGCGCCACTATGCGCGCCCGTGAAGTGTCGTTGCGCAAGGTGATGGGAGCGACAAGACACCAGCTCATCATCCAGTTCCTGGGCGAGTCGCTGTTGATGAGCCTGTTTGCGCTGCTGCTGGCGTTGGCAGTGGTGGAGGTCCTGCTGCCCAGCTTCGACCAGTTCTTGGGTCGCCCCATCACCTTTCATTATCTGTCGGACTGGCCGGTGCTTGCCGGCGCGGCTGCGATTGCCCTGGTCTCGGGCCTGTTGGGCGGCGCCTATCCGGCCTTTGTGCTTTCGGGCTTCCGTCCCGCCACCATCCTGCGCGCCAATCAGGCCAAACAGGGCGGCTCCGGCTGGCTTCGCACCGTGCTGGTGGTGCTGCAATTCGCCGTGTCCATCGGGCTTGGCATCGCCGCCCTGGTGATCTTCGCCCAGATCTCCTTTGCGCGAAACCTGGACCTGGGCTTCCACAAGGATAACGTCGTCATCATCCGCGCCGGCAGCATGTCGCCGGAGAACCGGGATTCTTTCGAGCGCACCCTTCGCAACCAACCGGGCATCCTGGCGGTTACCGCGTCCAGTTACGTGCCTCTGGATGGCAATGACAGCAACTGGGACGTGCATGTCCCAGGCTCCAGCGAGCATCCGGTGATGCGCATCGCCCCGGTGGATCCGGATTTCCCCCGGCTTTATGGCGTGAAGCTGCTGGCCGGGCGGCTGCTGGACAGGAACCGCGGTTCCGACGCGACATCCGTGCCGTTCATGCCGGATTATAGCGGGGCTTCGTTCAACGTCCTGATCAATGAATCCGCGATGAAGGAATTCGGCTTCACCCGTGAGAACGCGGCCGGCAAGCACATCTTCCTGCACAACACCGATGTCACGGTGGTTGGCGTGCTGGTGGATTTCAAGTGGCAGGGCACGGCCGGGCCTGTCGTGCCCACGGTGTACTACAACGATGTCGTGGCCAACACCGTCATCTCGATCCGGCTGCGCGGCACGGATTCGGCCGAGACGCTCACCATGATCGATCGCCTCTGGCGCCGGTTCGCGCCCACCATCGCCATCCAGCGACACCTGATGAGCGATGATTTCGACAAGCAGTTTTTGAATGACGACCGCCAGGGCGCTATCTTCGGCCTGTTCGTCGGCATCGCCATCGTGATCGCCTGCCTTGGCCTGTTCGGGCTGGCGGCCTTCACCGCCGGACGCCGCACCAAGGAAATCGGCGTCCGCAAAGTGTTCGGCGCGCGCACCCGCGACGTGGTCGTCCTGTTGCTGTGGCAGTTCTCCGTTCCCGTGCTGGTTGCCAATGCCATCGCCTGGCCGCTGGCCTGGTATTACCTGCATGGCTGGCTGCAGGGATATGCCTACCGCATCTCGCTCAATCCGCTCTATTTCTTGGCCGCAGGCGGGACGGCACTGGTGATTGCCTGGGCCACGATCTTCGCCCATGCGCGGCGCGTGGCCGTCGCCAATCCCATCCACGCTCTGCGCTACGAGTAAGGGGAAGCCATGTTCCGCAATTATCTCGTCATCGCCCTGCGCAACATCATCCGCCACAAGCTCTACAGCTTCATCAATATCGCGGGACTCGCCATCGGCTTGGCTTGCGTGATCCTGATGACCCTCTTCATCCGGGATGAACTGTCCTACGACAAATGGATCCCCGGCAGCGACAAGCTCTACCGGGTCGAGGTCACCTTCCATGTGCCCAACCGCTCCGACATCGTGTTGGCGCAGACCTCCATGCCCCTGCCGCTGGCGATGCGGGATCAGATACCGGAAGTGCGCAGCGCCACGCGCTTGACTCACGAGTACATTACCATGATCGCCGGCGACCGGCAGTTCTCGGAAATGGTCGCCGTGGTCGACCCGAATTTTCTGCAAGTGGTGCCGTTGCCGCTGGTCACCGGCGATCCGCGCACCGTGCTGTCGCAGCGCGACACCATCGTGATTTCCCAGCGCATTGCGCAGAAATACTTCGGCGACGCCAATCCCATCGGAAAGACGCTGACCTCGGGCCGCGGCCGCTGCAACCAGGACCCGGT
>DATBCP010000458.1:0-11355 GCA_036270435.1 Rhizomicrobium sp.
AGGAAATTGAGCAAGGCCGGAGGCCGCCAATTCCTTAGATGTCAACGGTTTGTCGGTGGCGCCGAACGTCACGGTCTTGGCCTTGATCTGCGCGATACCGCCGCCCGAACCGATCGACTGATAGTTCAGCCCGACGCCCGAAATGCCCTTATAGACGGCCGCCCATTTGGCAACGACGGGGAATACGAAACTCGATCCTGCCCCGGTGATGTCGGCAAACGCCGCCGTCGCTGCAATCGCAAGCCCCGCGACCGCGCCCATCAGGGCTTTGTAGTTCATCTTCATGGTTGGTCTCCGTTCAAGAGAGTTTGATTAGTTGGCGTACTGGATGCGCAGGCCGACGACATTGAAGTCCTGGCTGTCGCGATCAGGAAGCGCCGCAGTGCCCTTGCTGATCTGCACGATGTTGTCATCCAGTATCATGCGAACATTGCGGTTCAGATACCAGTTGACGCCCAACGCCATGATACGCTGCCGGCCGCCATTGATGCCAGCGAGCTGAGTGGTCGAAGCGGCCTGGGTTTGATGCCAGCCAAGATCGGTATCACTGTAACGCGCGGTGAGTTCCCACGCACCCCAGCTGCCGCCGTCCAGCGAGAAGGGACGCGAGGGGATGGGCGCACCATAACCGGCCTGGGTTTCGGCAAGGGCCGAGGCGACATAGGTTCCCGCGGTATAGACCTTGGTTTCCCCGGTCAGGACCCAGGAACCGCCCACCGTCCAGCCGGTGAAGGTGGGATGGTCGATCACCGCCCGGGAGGAAGTGCAGATCGGCTGATTGGCCACTGTGAGGCTGGAGCCGCACTCGCGGTCCATCTTGAACTGTGCCCATTCGCCTTCCATGTAGAAGTTCTGCCAGTTGCCTTCCATGTCGAAAGCGATCATGTCGCCCGTCTGGGCGGCGATATTGCCGGTGTCGATCAGACGCGTGCCGTCGACACGGATTTCCGGACGTTCGCGGAAGCGTAGCGCTTCGCTTCCGCCACCGGCGTTGGTGCCACTGTTAAGCACCGAGGCGATGCTCATGCCCACCTGGATATTGGAGATGCCGTCGCTCCAGAAACGATCCGTAACCCGGCCCAGGATCTGGGTCTGCTCGTCGCCGCCATTGCCGTGGCCAGCGGCGCTGCCGGTCTTGCCGCCGGTGAAGGCGACGTCGAAAGCGGTGTTGTCGCCCGCCCAGAACGTATCCGGCCTGGACCAGCCCATTTCAATGCCGCGCCGGCTGTCGCCTGCGCCGAAAGTATCCGCGGCGATATTCTCAATGTCGGGACGCTCCATCCAGACCAGGTTGGCCGAAGACGTCGTGCCTTCCATCATGAAGGAAGGCTCGATCACGCCGACATTGAAATGCCACCACGGAACGCCGACATAAGTGATCACCATCTTGTTGAGCAACGGATCGCCTTCGCCTGCAGGCTCGATCGAGCCAATCGCGCAGGTCGAGGTGGTGGTTGCGGCGCCGCCCGGCACGCCGGTCAGGGTGGTGGCCGACGTCGCGGTACAAGTGGAATTCTGGCCGCCGTCGCTGCCGCCGGCGTTGAGCCGCAGTTCATACCAGAAATCGTTATAGGCCCGGCCTTCGATGCCGAAATAGGCACGGCGCATGACGGCGCCCGACGACAGGTCGGTCGGACCGGCAAAACCGGAGGGGTGCGATCCCGGAGCGTCCTGGGAGAAGCCGGCAAAATCGGCTTGCATGCGGGCGCGGATCGCCAAGGTGAACCGGTTGTCGCCGGACGCGAAAGTGGCGCGGCCATTGTCGAAATTCCACACCGCCGAATTGTAGCCCTGCTCTAACGTCGAGAGGCGCGTGCGGTCGGCCAGGGCGCGATCCTGCTGGGCAGCGAGCTGGTCCTCTACCGCCTGAAGACGGGCGGCGAGCTCTGCGTTGCTCATGGTGCCGCTTGAAGGGGACACATTCTGAGCCAGAACCAACGGCTTGTCCGCGCCACTCTGGCTGCCCCCAGAAGCCGTTTGGGCTCCCGCGGCGGACACCATCGCGATGATCGCGACACCGCCCATCAATGTCGTTTTCCCCATTCTCATCTCGTCAATACCCTCTGAAATCCCCGCGCAAATTCGCGCGCGGTTGCTGTCGCAGGGTGCTTTAACGGGACGATGACGATTACATGACAGATACGTGACACTGCCAGGGAACCCCGCGGAATCCCTGCCGTTCCAGGCGCCGCTGTTGGTAAATTGTTAAGACCGTGACAGGAAAGCCGCGGCCCGGGCTCCGGGTACGACGGCGCTGCAGGGGATTTTTCATCGACTCGGGAGCTCCCGGCCGCCGAGCCAAAGTTCCCTCAAACGGTAATGCGCTCAATCCATCGCAAAAGTGCCCCCCGCCCGCACCTGCTCGTCGGGCCGGCCGTTCACCCAGACATGGCGAAAGCCGAGATCGAAGGCGAGATGATCACGCACCTTCCAGATTGCACCCAGCAAAACCGAGGTCTCTTCGGTCGTGCTGAATTCGCGCTGGTAGTTCACTTCGGCAACGGGCCGAACCGGCCAGTCATCGGGACCCTCCAGGATAAGCCCTAGGAATGTGCCAAGCCGCTGATCACGTGTCAGCTCGGCCGCGACATTCACATGCACTGTGCCCCAGTCCCAGCGCCGGCTGGCAATGCCCGTCAATTCGAATCCGGCGCCGTCGTCTGCGTTGATTCCGGGGAGCAGGACCGACGCTTCGGTCGCAAGGCTCCAACCCTCTTTCTCCTGAAGGCTGCCTTCCTGCAACACGCCCTTGATGTCGAACTGCGCCTCGCTCACGCGGCTGCGCATGTTGGAGAAATGTTCCGCCTGCCCTTCCAGGACCGCTTCCCAATCCTCGGCAAAGCCGTAGTTCAGCCGCGCCGAGGGCGTGATCCAGGCCGTTCCGTCATCGTCGTGACGGTAACTCAGCGGACTGAGTTCGACTTCGAACGCACCCTTGTCCGCCACGGCCGCATCGGTGGAATCGAACGGACGATAAGCAAACGCCGGAACAGACCCCATCACAGCGCCCGCTGCCAAGACCAACGCGAGGCGACGCGCCGTCATGATTCATTCCTACTGCCGCATGCGCCAGATGGAGTGCGTCGTCCAGCTCGCCAGCTGGGTTGCCGCCCATTTCGTGTCTTTGTCCTTGTGGCAGGCATTGCAGGCGTTCGGGATGTTCATGCTGTCGGTGTCGCCGGGCGTGACGAAATGGAAGGTATGCGTCGAGACGAACGGCCCGCCGGGCAGTTCCGGCAAGATCTTGGGCATGTGACAGGCGACGCACTGGCTGCCGGTGCTGTTTGCGGCGTGATGGGTGTGTTCCTCCAGCGACGCCGTATGCGGCCCGTTCTGGCTGCCGACGCTGTGACAGGATGAACAGATCTCGTTCACCGGCTTGCGCAGCATGTGGTCGTTATCGGTACCGTGCGGATCGTGGCAGGAGAAGCAGGTGACGCCGCGATTGTACATCAGGCTCTGCACGAAATCATTGCCCTGCATGCGGTTCTTGTGCGCGGTGCCGTCGGGGAAATGGGTGAAGCTGGTTTCGCCAAGCTTGTGCTCTTCCAGCTTCCAATAATCCGACAGTTTCAGCCCGGCATGATAACCGACCGCCCAGTCGTAATACTGGCCCTTGATGGGATTGGTCAGCGGCTGCCCCTGGGAATGGCACTGGATGCAGGTGTCGTTCGCCTGGACATAGTTCTGCCGTGCCGGATTGAGGATGGTGACGCGGGTCGGGTTGGCGACATGGGCGCTGCCTGCGCCATGACAGACTTCGCAGCCGACATTCCATTCCAGTGGCTGTTTGGTGTCGATATTGAAATCCACCGAATGACAACCGTCGCACAAGGGCGCGGTGGGCCGGGCGGAATTGTCGCCCTTGGGATCGGGATAATATTGGCCCCACCAATCGCCGCCCTTGTCGGGCACGTGATATTTGGACCATTTCTTGGTTTCGAAATTCCACTGCGCCGTCAGCGGCACATAGGTATCGCCCGATTTCTTCCAATAGCGCTGCTTCCATTCGCGGCCATAGACGAAGGCGACATCGTCCTTGCTAAAGCGCAGCTCTTCCGGCGCGGTGGCCGGATCGGCGGCAATGGCGTCGGGATGGGTTTTGGGATCGCGCATGACATTGGCCATGGCGGTCTTCTGCCAGCGGGCATAGACCTCCTGATGGCAGCTTTGGCAGGCCTTGGAGCCGACATAATGCGCCGCAAGGACAGCCGAGGTTTGCCGGGCGGACATATCCTGCGGCTCACGCGCCGCCACCATCGGCAGCCTGCGAATGTAGGCGACCAGCTGCCAGACTTTGTCGTCGGGAAAATTCCACGCCGGCATCGCGGTGTTCCGGATGCCGTTGCGGATATGATAGAAAACCTCGCCATCGCTCATCGAAGCGGCCGCGATGCGCAACACCGGCGCACGCGGGAAGCTGTTGCCGCCGATTTCGCTGCGCCCTCCCCCCTCATAGGCGTGACAGGTCTCGCACTTTTGCGTGAACAGGCGATGGCCCGCTTCCACCGCCGCAGGATCGGGACGCGCGCCCAGCGGATTGGTCATCGCCTTGGCGGATGATGGCACGCTGTGGTCCAGAAGATAGGTCGCCACCGCGACCTCGAATTTGGACGGTTCCTGGCGCGCCACCGACAGGCCTGGAAGGATGGCGAAGTAGAATATCGCAGCTAACACCGCAATCGCAGCGACAATTATAATCGCCGTTGTCGACCGGGCATTTCGCGGTGGGCGCGGATCGTTCTGCGTCGTCATGTTGTCGCCTTGCGAAGCAGCGGAGCAAGTTTTGATACCACTGTTTCCTGGTGTCAACGCCATGATATAAACGTATCATGCAAGCAAAATTGGGAACTCCCAATGTTGAGGAGCATTGGCTGCTATTGGTACATCAGTTGCCGGGCGGCCCAGCCTATGCCCGCGTAAAGATATGGCGACGGCTTAAGGAATGCGGCGCCATCAGTTTGCGCAACGCCGCCTACGTGTTACCTGACAGCGAAGAAAGCCGCGCCAGCCTCAACGCCATCCTGCGTGAGATCGAAAAACTTGGCGGCGAAGGGATGGTCATGCGAGGTGAAGCGGTCGCAGGATTGCGCGGCGATCAATTGCGCGCGCAGTTCAACGGCGCCCGTGAAGCAGACTATCGCGCGATCTCAGACGAATTGCGCGAGCTTTCCCAAGCCTGGAAGAAACGCAAAACACCGAAGAACGATCCCGTCCAGGCTCTCGCCCGCATTATGCAGCGCCTGACCGCACTTAAGCGCATTGACTTCTTCGGTGCCTCCGGCCGTGGTACAGCCGAGACCCTCCTGGCCAGGCTGGAGCACAGCCACATCACGCGCACCGAACCTGTGCCCGAGCCGCCCCGTCTCACCGATCTGCGGAACAAGACCTGGGTGACGCGGCGGGATATTCATGTGGACCGTATCGCCTCCGCCTGGTTGATCACCCGTTTCATCGATCCGCGTGCCAAATTGAAATTTGTGCCTGGAAAAAACTACAACCCCCTGCCCGGCGAATACCGCTACGACATGCAGGATGGCGAATTCACACATGAAGGCGACAACTGTTCCTTCGAGGTGCTGCTGCAGCGCAGCGGCATCGACGACCGGGCCTTGAAGATCATTGCCGAGTTGGTCCACGACATCGATTTGAGCGACGGCAAATTCGGCCACCCGCAAACAGCGGGCATCGCCCATGTCATAGCCGGAATCTGCCGCACACAAGGTTCGGACACGGCCCGGCTGGAGCGCGGGCGCGAGTTATTCGATGATATTTATGAGCAATTCCACCGCCACAAGGAGAGTTGAGATGCTTTACCTGGCGATCAAGGCGCTGGCCTCCGGCGTCATCGTTATGGCCGTGTCCGAGATCGCCCGCCGAAGCCCCGCCTTCGGCGCATTGATCGTATCGCTGCCGTTGGTGTCGCTGCTGGGCATTCTCTGGATCTGGCGCGACACCCATGATGCCGAACGGATCGCTGCCCACGCGGAAGCGACCTTCTGGTATGTGATTCCATCCCTGCCAATGTTCCTGGCCTTTCCCTGGATGTTGCGCCATGGCGTGGGCTTTTGGATTGCGATCAGCGCAGCCTGTCTTTTGACCGTCATGCTCTATGGAGTCACGATATTGATTGCCGCCCGGTTCGGCGTCCGGCTGTGATACGGCGCCGGCGCTAGGTCGGCTCCTCCTGCGCCAGCGCGCCATACCTGCCCTGGAAATAGACCAGCGGCGCGCCGGCACCGTCATGACGGGCAAAGCGCAGCACCCGCCCGATCAGGATGGCGTGATCGCCGGCCTCCTGCACGCTCTCGCGGGCGCATTCGAAGATCGCCAGCGAGTCCGCCAGGGCTGGCGGTCCAAGCTGGGTGGGGATCATCGCAATGCCGTCGAGATTATGCTCGCCCGCCCGCGCCAATCGCGTGGAGACCTCGCGATGACCGCTGGCCAATATGGAAACGGTGAAGCCGGGGGCTTGCGCGAAATGCGGATAACGGCGTGAACGGCGGTCGATGCACCACAAGACCAGGGGCGGCTCCAGCGACACCGAGGTGAAGCTGTTCACCGTAATCCCGATATGGGACACGTCCTGGGCCTGGCTCCCCGCTTGTGCCGGCGCAGCCGTGATCACCGCGATCCCGGTGGGAAAGGCGCCAAGCGCGTCACGGAAAGCCCTGCTGTCGAAGTCCATCAAAACGCCACTTCACACTCGGTTAAGGGGGATTATGCATGATCGGCCCCAGTGTCGCGGTTTCGAAGTTCGCAAACGCGCGATATCAGGCTCCGGGCGAACTTCGAAACCGGAACGACACTGGGAATTAAAAGAGGCCTAGTGTCCTTCGATTCCGAAATTCGGTTAGAGCCCGATATCGAGACCATACGAATTTCGGAATCGGGGCACTAGGGGTTAGGCGACACGGCGAAAAGACCGCAAGGCCTGGAACCGGGTATAGACAGGTGGCGGACATGGCCGGCGACAACGCGGTCGTTATCAAGCGCATCAAGAAGAGCGGGCATGGCGGCCATCATGGCGGCGCCTGGAAGGTCGCCTATGCGGACTTCGTGACCGCGATGATGGCCTTCTTTCTTTTGATGTGGCTGATCAACACCACCACGCCCGAACAGAAGCGCGGCATCGCCGACTATTTCGCGCCTCAGTCCATCGCCCAGACGGTTTCAGGATCGGGCGGCGTGTTGGGCGGCAAGGTGATGGGCGAGGACGATGCCCATGCCGGCGGCGCCCAATCGGTGATGCAGAAGCAATCGCCGCCGGCACCCAATTCCACCACCAAAGCCTTGGCCAGCGGCACCACACAGAACGGCGCCAACGCCTCCTCCTCCACCAGCAATGCCGAATCGCGTTCGGCGCAGGACGGCGAATTCAACCATGCCGCCGAAGCCATCCATCAGGCGATTCAGGACAATCCCGACATCGCCAATCTCTCCCGCCAAGTGATCACCGAGAACACACCCCAAGGTTTGCGGGTCCAGCTGGTGGATCAGGACGGAAGGCCGATGTTTCAGCAGGGCTCGACCGAGCCGATGCCCTACACCAAGAAGCTCCTGGCGGCCGTGGGCGGCATCATCGCCTCCCTTCCCAACCGGGTCTCCATCAGCGGCCATACCAGCGGCGGCGATGCGAGCGCCGGCAACAATTGGGAACTCTCCATCGGGCGCGCCAACCAGGCCCGCGCCCTGCTCCAGGCCGGCGGGCTGTCCAATGACAGAATCTACGAAGTCGCCGGCAAGGCCGGCTCCGAGCCGCTGCTGCCGGAAGACCCCAACGCCAGCGCCAATCGCCGGCTTTCCATCCTTTTGATGCGCGAAGCGCCCCCCGTCCCCAGCCATACCGGCCTGTAGGGGCCTTGGCCGGCCAGGCGGCCGGGTTGGTCCAGGGTGAGCGTTGTAACCACAAGTACAAAATCCGCATCAGGGCCTGAATAACCCTCTTTTCTCCGGCGCGGCGCGGGGCATACTCCCACCTGCCTGAGGGTGAGGCCATGAGTCAGCCAGGGACTAGCCGGTGACGGACCAGCGCAGCACACGCGTACCGCAATTCTTCCTGACACCGGGCGGGCCTTGCCCCTATCTGCCCGGCAAGACCGAACGCAAAGTCTTTGCCCGGCTGGGCGGCAACCTCGCACAGCCCCTGTCCGAAGCGCTGACCCATTCCGGCTTCCGCAGAAGCCAAAGCATCGCCTATCGCCCGGCTTGCGAAGGCTGCGCCGCCTGCGTGTCGGTGCGCATCCGTTGCGGACAGTTCGCACCCAGCCGCAGCCAAAAGCGGATCCAACGCCGCTGCCACGACCTGACGCGCGCCGAAGTGGCGGCGGAAGCGACGCGGGAGCAATTCGCGCTGTTGCGCACCTATCTGGATTCCCGCCATCCCGGCGGCGGCATGAGCGATATGGGCCTGTTCGACTATGTCGCCATGGTCGAAGAGACGCCGGTGGACACGCATATCATCGAATATCGCAAGGACGACGGCACGCTGGTGGCCTGTGCCCTGACCGACCGCCTGCGGGATGGATTGAGCATGGTCTACAGCTTCTTCCATCCCGGCGAGGATGCGCGCAGCCTGGGCACCTACATGATCCTGGATCATGTGCGAACCGCGCGCGAAGCGGGCCTGCCTTATGTCTATCTCGGCTATTGGGTGCGGGGCAGCGACAAGATGGACTACAAGATCCGCTTTTCACCGCTGGAAGCGTTGACTCAAAACGGCTGGGAGCCGCTGGCGCCGTAGACCTCATATTTTCCCAAAGTCAATTGTCATGCCCGCGCAAGCGGGCATCCAACTTTTCGTCGAAACGCGACGCGAATTAAAGTTGGATGCCCGCTTTCGCGGGAATGACAGTATCAAATAAGGAAAAATCACATCCGACCATGCGCTACTGCGCATGCGCGCGAATAATCACGAACGTCACATTGTCCGGCGCCTTGCGCGCCAAGCACATTTGCAGCAACCGGTCCGCCGCCGCTTCCAGATCGGGCGCGCCCAGTTCAGCCAGAATCTCGCCATCGCTGACCAGGCGGGTCAGGCCATCGCTTGCGAGCAGAAAGACATCGCCGGCACTCACCTTGCCATCGACACCGTCCAGCTCCAGTTCCGGCGCCGCGCCGACGGCGCGCAGAATGATGTTGGCATTGGGATGATGGGAGGCGAGTTTGGGATCGATGTCGCCGGAATCCACCAACTGCTGCACCAGGCTGTGATCGCGGGTGAGCTGTTGCAGGACGCCGTCATGGGCCAGATAGGCCCGGCTATCGCCCGCCCAGAGGCAGGCGAAAGACGTTCGCTCCACCGCCACCAGGACGACGGTGCTGCCAATGGTGCGGCGGGAGCCGCCGCTTTGCGCCATGGACTGGAGCTGGCGGTTGGCCTTTTGCAGCGCCAGGCGGGCGGCTTCCATGCGCGGGGCAAGTTCCGGCTCCGCCGGCGCCCCTTGTAGCATGTCCACCACCAGCGCGCTTGCCACTTCGCCCGCCTCGTGTCCGCCCATGCCGTCAGCCACCGCCCATAGACCGAGATCGGGACGCGACAGCATCGCGTCTTCGTTAATCTTTCGCCGGCAGCCGACATGCGTGCGGGCGACGCACGCAAAGCGCAGAATTTTCTCGCGGACAGGTCCCATGGATGGGTCGCCGATCTGGAAAAGCGCCGGCAATTGTGGCTTGCTGGCGGATGGGGTTTGGATTTCCGAAGGGATGCTAGCAATTGAGCGCGCCTTACCACAATAAGGCTTTGCCACAAGGAACGATCTTAAGAGAGTGGCGGCTCGAGCAAGTGCTGGGCACGGGCGGCTTCGGCATCGTCTATCGGGGCAAGGGCGTCTATTTCGGCGAAGATGTCGCGATCAAGGAATATTTCCCCGCCGCGATCAGCGACCGGCGGGAGGGCAACACCGTCGCGCCCAACGATTCCGACTCCGAGGAAATCTACGAGCTGGGCCGCAGGAAATTCCTGGAAGAAGCCAAGGTCCTGTGGAATCTGTCGCGGCCGCAGCGCCATCCCAACATTGTGAGCGTGCGCAGCCTGTTCGAGATACATGGCACCGCTTATATGGTGATGGATTTCGAAAGCGGCACTTCGCTTTCGGAAATGCTGCATGCAGGCCATAAGTTCGACGAACAAAGCCTGCTCGACATCATCCGGCCCGTCGCCGAAGGCCTGGACTGCGCCCATCGCGCCGGCGTCCTGCATCGCGACATCAAGCCGGCCAATATCCTGGTGAACGGGGCGGGCAGGCCGGTGCTGATCGATTTCGGCTCCGCGCGCTTTGATTCAGGTCAGGCGACGAACACCAAGGTCACTTTTTACACCCCGCCCTATGCGGCGATCGAACAGTATGTGAAGACCTTCCCGCAGGGTCCCTGGACCGACATCTACGCCCTGGGCGTGGCGATGTATCAGTGCGTTTCCGGCGAGAAGCCGCCGGAGGTGCTGGAACGGCTGCATGGCGGCCTGGGTCAGGCGCTTTCCGCCAAGAATTGGCCGGGCTACAGCCGCGGCTTCACCCGGGCGGTGGATGCGGCCATGGAGATCCGACCCCATGATCGTCCCCAATCCATTTCCGACTGGCTCAAGCAGTTTGACACCGGCAAGCAGGCCAATGCGGATGAGGCGACCCGCATCGGCACGACGGTCTGGGGCGACAGGCCCACGATGCCCGGGACCTTGCCGGCGGCATCCGCACCTCAGGCACCCCCGCCTGTAGCCGCCGCGCCTGTGGCAACGCCTGCCCCGGCCCCCAAGGCCGCGGAGCCCCAAAGCCCACAGACCAAGAACCCAGAGACCAAGAGCGGCGGAAAGAAAAAAGACAACCACCTCAAATCCGCCCTCATCGGATCATTGGCCGCCCTCTTTATGGTTTCGGTGGCGGCCGGCCTGCTTTGGTCGCGGCATAAATCCGCCCCCGAGGCGCTGCCGGCCAGCGCCTTTGCCAGCACGGCGGCCATGCCCGTCGTCAAGGCGCGGGAAAATCTGGGCCCGGCACTGGACGGGCTGATCGCCGCCGCGCAGAAAGCCGGGCGGCCCCAAAGTGAGATCACCGCCCTCACCGATGCCAAGACGAAAATCCTGGCTGCCCAAAAGGCGCCCGACGCCGCCGACCAGATGAACGAGGCGGCAAGGGACATGGCCAAGACCGAAATCGCCGCGCTTGGCCGAACCGCCCGGCGAACATGGCGCGATCTCGGCGCCCTGCCCGATCCCGCGGACGCCACCGCTGCCGGCCCCGATCCTATGGCCGCACTCAAAAGCGCCAAGGCGGATCTGGACACCAAGCTTGCAACCGACCTCACGGTATTGGATGCCGCTCAAGCGACAGGCGCCGCACACCAGGCGCTGGACGCCTA
>DATBCP010000459.1:0-6567 GCA_036270435.1 Rhizomicrobium sp.
CGCGAACGCACCGTTTCCACCAGGCCCGGCAGGCCGAAGTCGCGATACTGCTCGCGCAGGCCGATGGCATCGGCCTCGATGATCTGGTCGGTCTGCGCGTCCAGGGTGCGGCGCGTGTTCCAGTAAGTGAAAAGCAGCAGCGCCGTCACCGAGACGGCGAACAGCAGCACATAGACAAGAACAATGCGGAACGCCTGGGTCTGGTAAAGACTAGGCTTAGTGCGCACGGATCATGTAGCCCGCCCCGCGCACGGTGTGCAGCAGCGGCGCCTCGAAGCCCTTGTCGATCTTGGCCCTGAGACGGGAGATGTGCACATCGATCACATTGGTCTGGGGATCGAAGTGATATTCCCACACGCTTTCGAGCAGCATGGTGCGGGTCACCACCTGGCCGGCATGGCGCATCAGATATTCCAGCAGACGGAATTCGCGCGGCTGCAGTTCGATATCGGTGCCGCTGCGCTTGGCGGCGCGGGTCAGGAGGTCCAGCTCCAGATCGCCCACATCCAGCCGGGTCTTCACCCCGGCCGGCATGCGGCGGCGCATCAAGGCATCGATGCGCGCCAGAAGCTCGACAAAGGCGTAAGGCTTGGTGAGATAGTCGTCGCCGCCGGCTTTGAGGCCCTTCACCCGGTCGTCCACTTCCGACAGAGCGGAGAGAAACAGCACCGGCGTGATATTGCCGTGCTCGCGCATCTCGGCAACCACCTTCAATCCGTCCAGCACCGGCAGCATGCGGTCCACGATGGCCACGTCATAGGGGCGCGACAAAGCCAGGCTCAGCCCGATTTCGCCGTCCGCCGCCTCGTCCACCACATGGCCCGATTCTTTGAGGCCTTGAACCAGATATCGCTGAGCTTCCAAATCGTCTTCAACAACAAGAATACGCATCACCTCTCCCAATCATGCGTGAAACAAGAAGGGCGCGGGTGTTCATCGCGACAGCCTATGAACCCGCGCCCCCACAAACGTCAGGCCTTGTCGATATCGATGGCGACAAAGCCGGTCTGTCCCTGGCTGTGTGCCACCAGCAACAGCACGCTGGTGCGGCCGCCTTTCTTGGCTTCCGCCACGCCGGCCTGGAAATCCGCCGGGTTCCTCACGATGCGGTTGCCGACCCGAAGCACCACATCGCCGGGCTGAAGCCCCTTATCGGCGGCATCGCTGTCGGGATCGACCTTGGTGATCACCGCGCCGGCCATGACCGTCTCGGCGATGTTGAAGTTCTTCTTGGCTTCCGGCGTCAGGGACGACAGGCCAAGACCCGCCGCATTGGCGCTGGAAGGCGCCAGCATTCCATCCTTGCCGGGGACGTTGGACGCCAGCTGCTGGGCATCCGGACGCGTGCCGATCGTCGCCTTGATCTGGACCGGCTTGCCCTGACGCGACACCGTGAAGGTCGCAACCTGGCCGGTGGGAACGCCGGCGACCCGGCGGGTCAGGTCGGTGGCATCGTCCACCGCCTGGCCGTTGATCGCGGTGACGATATCGCCCTGCTCAAAGCCGGCCTTGGAGGCGGGACCACCCGCCACCACTTCGGCGACCATCGCACCCTTATTGTCCTTCAGGCCCAGCGAGGTGGCGATATCCGGCGTCACGCTTTGGATGCTGACGCCCAGATAGCCGCGGGTCACATGGCCATGGGCCTTGAGCTGGTCCACCACCTCATGGATCAGGCCGGCGGGAATGGCAAAGCCGATGCCGACGCTGCCGCCCGAGGGCGAGAAGATCATCGAGTTCATGCCGATCACCTGGCCGCGCAGGTCAAAGGTCGGACCACCCGAATTGCCCCGGTTGATGGGAGCGTCGATCTGGATGAAGCTGGTATATTGCTGGCTGCCCTGATCGATATTGCGCCCCAGCGACGAGACGATACCGGCGGTCACCGAATTGGACAGGCCGAAGGGATTGCCCACCGCCACCACCCAGTCGCCGACGCGCAGCTTCTTGTCATCGCCGAATTCCACGGTCGGCAGCGGCTTCTCGCTGCTGATCTTGAGCAACGCGATGTCGGTTGAGGCATCGGTGCCGATCAGCTTCGCGGTGAAGCTGCGGCCGTCCGGCAGCTTGACGGTGATCTTCTTGCTGGCGTCCACCACATGGTTGTTGGTGACGACATAACCCGACCTTTCGATGATGAAGCCCGAACCGGCGCTCAAGGCGCGGTGCGGCTGCGCCTTCTGGCCGTTGTTGAACTGGTTGAAGAAATCGCGGAAGGGGGCGGGAATATTGTCCGCATCCGCATCACCATCGGTGGTGGTGGTTTCGCTGGTGATGGTCACCACGGCGGGGCTGACCCGCTCCACCAGGTCGGCAAAACTGAAAGGCGCGCTGTTCTCCAGCATGCGCGGGGCGCGGGCGCTATCACTGTCATTGGCCGCAACCATGGTGGGCGTGCCCGCGGTCCGGATGGCTTGGACCGGGGGCAGCAACGCGAAGGCACCTAGGCCGACAATCACGATGCCGGCCGCGGTGCCCATGGCAATGAGGCGGCGCTGGCGGTGCGACGGCGTAGGAAGGATACGAGACATAAAGCCGGCGTCCGGCTTGTGGGGATCATTCTGCATGTGGGGCTCCTTGAGGCCGGGCTACTCCGGCCCGACCATGCTGATATAGAAGCCTAACATGGCCGGATTACGTCCAGTGGATTACAATAACGTAATCTTCTAAGCCTCTCGCGCCGCAGCCTTTTTGATCACCAGCCACGCCACGATTCCCCCGGTTCCCAACACCAGGAAGGGTGCCAGCCAAAGCAGCCAAGTATCCGGCACCACCGGCGGCTTCATCAGGATTGAGTCCCCATACCGCGCCACCAGGAAATCCTCGATCTGCTGGTCGCTTTGTCCGGCCGCGATCTGCTGGCGTACCAGATGCCGTATATCAGCGGAAAAAGGCGAAGCGGATTCGTCGACACTTTCGCCGGGACAAACCAGACAGCGCAATTGGCGTTGCAGGTGGCGGGCGCGCGCTTCCAGGTTCGGGTTGGAAAAAGTTTCACCGGCGGAGGTATCGGCCGGTTGGGCGTGCGACGGGCGCGGCATCGCCAGCAGTGAAAACAGAGCCAGCAGCGCTACAAAAACGCCTTTCATTCCGCCGCCAATGCCACAGCCGGCGCCGCCGGCGCTTTTTCGGGTTCTTTCACCCGCAAGCGCCCCCACAGACTCAATATCCCGCCCAACGCCATCACCAATCCACCCAGCCAGATCAGCGGCGCCAGCGGCGAAACATAGGCGCGTATGGCAAAACGTCCGCCGCCGCGGTCATCGCCCAACGCCAGGTAGAGGTCACGCCAGCCGGTGGTATGGATGGCGGTATCGTTCATGTCCTCGCCTTCCGCCGGATAGAAACGGTGTTCGGGCTGCAGCATGGCCTTGACCTTGTCGCCGTCCATCAGGGCGAAATGGCCCCGGTCGGCGATGTAATTGGGTCCCTTTTCCCGCGTCACACCATCGAAGCGCAGCGCATAGGGGCCGACCGTCATCTTTTGTCCCGGTGCGACGACCGTCAGCGACTCGCTGCGCCATACCGTGGTGCCGGTCACGCCCATCAGGGAGATGCCCAAGCCCGCATGGGCCAGCGCAGCCGCGAACGCGCTGGCGCGCGCGCCCCTGCGCTTGCGGATGTCGAGGATGGATGCGCCGATCAGCCAGCCCGCCACGGCAAAGGCGCCCGTGGCGGCAAGGCTGCGCGGCGAGGCGATGGCCAGGACGGCCACTGCCGCGATCGCCGCCAGCCCCAATGCGGGGACAAGCGAACGCCAGGCGGTCTTCAGGTCGCCGCGCTTCCATCCCAGCTTGGGCCCGAACGGCACCAGCAACAGCAAGGCAAAGAAGATCGGCGCGAAGGTCAAGACATAGTAAGGCGGGCCGACCGAAATCTTGGTGCGGTTCAGCGCATCCAACACCAGCGGATAGAGCGTGCCGACAAAGACGCAAGCGCAGGATGCCACCAGGAAGACATTGTTCAACAGCAGCGCGCTCTCACGGCTGACGGAGGCGAAAGCCGCCCCCCCTTGCAGCTTGGGCGCCCGCCAGGCGAACAGGGCCAGCGCGCCGCCGATGGCGAGCGCGATCAGCATCATGATGAAGAAGCCGCGGGTGGGGTCGCTGGCAAAGGCATGCACCGAGGACAACACCCCCGACCGCACCAGGAAGGTGCCGATCAGCGACATCGAGAATCCCGCAATCGCCAGAAGCAATGTCCAGGTGCGGAAGGCGCCGCTTTTTTCCGTCGCCAGCGCAGAGTGCAGCAAGGCGGTGGCGATCAACCAGGGCATCAGCGAGGCATTTTCCACCGGATCCCAGGCCCAGAAGCCGCCCCAGCCCAATTCGTAATAGGCCCACCAGGAGCCCAGCGCGATACCGGATGTCAATGCGATCCAGGCGATCAGCATGAAGGGCCGTGCGGCGCGGGCCCAGCCTTCTTCGCCCACCATCATGGCGGCGGCCGCATAAGAAAAGGATGCCGACAATCCGACATAGCCCGCATAGAGCATGGGGGGATGCATGGCGAGGCCCGGATCCTGCAACAAAGGCTTCAGGCCGGCGCCTTCGAACGGCGCGGGGTCCAGCCGCAAGAACGGATTGGAGGTGAACAGGATGAACAGCAGGAAAGCGAAGGCCAGCAGGCCTTGCACGCCCAAGGCGGCGCTGGTCAGCCTTTCGCCGCCGCGCTGCAGAACCGCCACCAGCCCGGCATAGAGCGCCAGCACCAGCACCCAAAGCAGCATGGAGCCTTCATGGTTTCCCCATACCCCGCTGATCTTGTAGACCAGCGGTTTCAAGGTATGGCTGTTGCTCGCCACATCGATGATGGAGAAATCCGAAACGACGAAGGCGTAGGTCAAGGTGCCGAAGGACAGGACCACGAACACCAGGAATCCCAGGGTGGAACTTGTCGCGACCTTTCGCGCGGCCGAGGCGTGCGCCCGCGCGCCCATCAGCCCCGAGACGGCCATCACCAGCGATAGCGCCAGGGCAAAACACAAGGCCAATTGTCCCAATTCGCCGATCATGGATTTCCTTCCTGCCAGCGGCCGCTGCGCTTCAGCGCATCCACCACTTCCGGCGGCATATATTTCTCGTCATGCTTGGCCAGCACTTCGGTGGCGACGAAGGTGCCGGCGGCATCCATCGCGCCGGTCGCCACCACACCCTGGCCTTCGCGGAACAGGGCCGGCAGCACGCCGCTGAAATCCGCTTGCACGCTGCTCTTGCCGTCGGTGACCTTGAACCGGACCTCGGCGCCTTGGCCGTGATGCAGACTGCCCTGTTGCACCAGCCCTCCCAGGCGGAACGCCACGCCGGGATGGATCATGTTGCCGGCCACATCACTGGGGCTGCGGAAGTACATGGTGTTCTGTCCCAGCCCGTAAATGATCACCCCGGCCACGGCGGCGCTTGCCGCCAAAAGCGCGGCGGCAAAAGCCAGGCGGCGTTTTTTCTTGGCGTTCATCTAGTGTCTCGGCCACAACATTAGTGATCTGCGCCTTTGTGCAGGATCTGGTCGGCGATGCCGGTCTCGTAAGCCGCGCCAGCCGGCGTCAGCGCGATCTGGTCCGGCCAGGCCGCCTTGATCAATCCCTTGCGGCTCAACGCATTCCACACATTCTCATTTTCCAACCCGGTGGCGTCGCGCGCCATCACCGTGGCGTCGCCCAGGTGGATATGGTCGCCATGGGCGTGGGGAAACTGGGTAATGGCGGTGTCCCCTTCCGGCGTCGGATTGGCGGCGCCGGGAATCTGCGCGATCGCCTGCAGCAAGGTGAGGGTGCGCAACTGCAAGGGATTGAGCTTGGACGGATTGGCTTTCGGCGGCATATCCTGACCTTAAAGAAAACGGCCGGGACCATACAGTCCCAGCCGCTCCTAAGCAAAAAACCCGACGGCGCGAAGGATTTTGTGGCCTGAGCAGGAGCGCGAGCCGATGTGGGCTAATAGCCCATGAGGCGATGCGCGACGCACTCAGGACGCAAAAGACCCGCGACCGTCAGCGGTGGTGAAAGCCACCGCCATGAAACCCTCGTCCCCCCCAATAATGGCCACCGCCAAAGCCGAACCCGAAAGAAATTCCGGGGCCATAATAGTAGGGATAGGGATAAGGATAGGCCGGATAGTAATAGGCCGGCGGCGGGCCATAAGCGTAACCGGGAGGTGGCGGGCCGTAATCGTAACCGGCACGCTGGTCGTAGTAGCCTCCGGCCCGCTGGTCTTCATGCATGCAGGCGTAATAAGCGTCGCCATAGGCGGCCTGCACATCGCTGGCGGCACGGCGGGCATTGTCGGCACCGATGGCGGTTCCCGCCAGAAGGCCCGCACCCGCACCCGCGGCCGCGCCCAATCCGGCGTTGCCGCCGGCTGCGCCCAGAACCGCGCCAAGTGCGGCGCCGCCCAGGGTACCGCCCACGGTCCCGCGGGTCTGCTCGCTCCTCACCGCTTCGCCGGGCGTGGTGTAGCCGGTCCGCGCCGCCGCATCGCGGCGGCAGAACATGTCACGGTCCGCCATCGCCCTGTCTCGATCGGCTTGGGCTCGATCGGCTTGGGCTTGTTGCGCGCCTTGCGCCGAGGG
>DATBCP010000460.1:0-7452 GCA_036270435.1 Rhizomicrobium sp.
GAAGTGTTTTCCTCAGCCGGGTCGGCGCCCTGCTGCTGGCAGCGGACGCCGCCGAGCTGGACGTGCTGCGGACCCGCACCCAGGGCGACCTGCGCATCCTGGATGCCCAGCAAGCCCGCACACTTGTGCCGCTGCTGGGTGAGACCGTCGGTGGGTTGTGGTCGCCGCACGAAGCCCATGTCGACAACCGCGCCCTGGGCGAAGCGCTGGCCATCGGCTTCCTGAAAGCTGGAGGACTGCTCAATGCCAATGAGGCAGCGGTCAGGCTGGAGCGGGGGCCGGCGGTGCTCACACCGTATGCCCGTTATGAGGCTGACGCAGTGGTGGTTGCTGCGGGGGCCTGGAGCGGGCTTTTGCAGGACATCCCTATCCAGCCGGTCAAAGGCGAGGTCATCATGCTGTCCCCGCCATCAGACCAGATGCTGCCGGTACCGGTGGTGTGGGGCGAAGGTGTCTATTGCGTGCCCCGCCCGCATCTGGGCGAGCGCGGCAAGTTGTTGATTGGCGCCACCGTGCAGGAGGAAGGCTTTGACACCATGCCGACGGCGGCAGCGCGTGACCAGCTCTGGGCCGCGGCCGCCAGGCTCATGCCGCAGCTCCAACATTGGACGCTGGCCGATCATTGGGCGGGCTTGCGTCCCAAAAGCCCCGATGCCTTGCCGCTGCTGGGGCCCGCCGCGATGGAGGGCGTGTTCGTGGCGGGCGGCCAATATCGCAATGGTATCCTGTTCGCGCCGGCCATCGCCCAGGAGATGGCGGATATCATCCTGGGCAAAAGCCAGGGCGTGCCCGATTTCGATCCCCGAAGATTTTCTGGAGAGATGTGAATGACAGAGTTTGCCGTAGATCCGGTGATCCAATCGCTGACCCATCAATTGGCCGACTGGCCGCTGAGCCGGGTCTTTCTCTACAACGACTCCCGTTACCAGTGGGGGCTGTTGGTGCCGCGCCGCGCCGGCGTGATCGAGATGTGTGATCTCAGCGCCCAAGACCAGACCCAATTGATGGCCGAGATCGTGAAACTGTCCGGCCTGATCCGCACTTTGCCCGGAGTCGAAAAACTCAATGTCGGCAATCTGGGCAATATGGTGCCGCAGCTGCATGTCCATGTGATCGGCCGCAGGAAAGGCGATCCCGCGTGGCCGGGACCGGTTTGGAGTCACAGCAATCCCGTTCCATGGCCAAAGCCCGAGAATGCGCCGCTGGCGCTGGCGCTTGGCGAAAAGTCCTAGCGGTCTCGAAGATCGCGCGATCCGCTTGAGAAGCCAAAAAGCGCCACTCTGCTGACAATGAGTGGCCACAGTTATTGAACAGTTTGAAGCGCGTGGAACGAATGGCACAGCAAATGATTGCCATTTCAGGATGGGCAGACATAACGGATCAAACAATGCTCACGATATTGAAAATCCCGGATTCGGAAGCGCATGAGCCGGGCTGCCTGGAGGCGGACAACGGTATCGCGTGCGCCGATCCCAATTTGACGTACTTGGATATTTTTTGTGAATGCCACCGGTACACAACACCAAAAATTCTCGGCAACGGGACTGATATCGCCTGGCCGGCCGGTTGGACCGAGGACCAGGCGAAGGCCTGGCGCGCGGAGCAGGGACTTGTGCCGCCGACGGATTGCACCGGGGATTTTTTGAGCTGACGCCCAACCGTTCCGTACACGGCGTTCCCGCTGGCTTGCCGGAACGCCTAAAATCTGCGAACGGGCCGTGGGTTAACCACAACCGTCCGATATGCTGGCGCCCGGCGCCCAAATGGCCTTCAATTCTTCTTGTTTGGGGGGCGGCGGGACGTGTTTTCTTACGAGATCAGGACGTTTGAGCGCAGGTGGCGTTCGTCGCTCATCATGTTTGCGCAGTGCCCGAGCGACCTGGCCGCCATCATGGTGGCGCGCGACGCGGTCCGCAAAGGGCAAGCTGTGGAGGTGTGGCGCGGCGACCGGCTCATTTATCGTGTTGGCTTGCGCTCGGACCGCGCGGAAGAGAACCCCATCAAGCCACAGCCGAACCGGAGTTGGTTGGCACGGCTTCCCCGTCTTCGCAACGAGGCCTAGCGGTCTATGGCGTCTGGTCTATGGCGTCCGGTCTATGGCGTCCCTGGCTGGACCGTCTCCGCCAAGGTGCCAGGATTGTTGGCAACGGGTGGGCTTACGGTTGGCGCGGTTGTGATCGTGCCGGTGGTCGTTGCTGGAGCGCCCGAACCGGTGGCCAAACCGTTGGTCACACCGGCGGTCGATGCACCGGCGCTGCCCGTTGCCGATCCGTTGACCGCACCTGTCCCGTTGACCGCACCCGTCGCCGATGTGCCAACGCCATTCGGTGCCAGCAATGTCCTGGTCCCGCTTCTGGTGGCGGCATCGGAGTTGGCCTGCGCGTTCGATTGCATCTGCTCTGCGGGCGTGACTCTACCGCCGGTCGATCCTGATGGGGTGGACGCGCCGAAATTCATCAGCAGCGATTGTTCCGACGTGGTCAGGCCAGCATTCGCACCTTGATTGGCTGTCGCAGCGCCTTGTCCTGCGACGCCGGGAGACGGCAAGCCGCTGAAGGATGATTGGGGAAGGGGCGTCGCGGTTCCCATGCTCGGGCTCAGGGAAGTTCCCGGCCTGCCCATGGGGCTGATGGTTCCCGGCATGGTGCCGATAGTACCAGTCCCAATGCCCGCACCCGATGTTGTACTGCCGGCCGCGCCGGTACTGGAACCCACCCCGACACCGGCAGAATGAGCAGGCGGGATCGCGATGAACAGAGCGCCGAGCAAGGCGGCAGGTTTGAGCAATGAAGTTCCCATGGTGGCCTCGGTTAGCCTTCAGGACAGTAACGCCCAATGGGGCGTTGCTCTCCCTCAATTGACGGGTGATGGCCTCGAGTTCATTTGGCCCAAGTTCATTTGGTGTTCGCGCGGATTGGTGGCAATCTCACCAGCACTTCAGCAATGGCAGGCGCGTTTCCCGTCATGAGCAAGACTATTGCCTTGGCTTTTTCCTTGACCGTGTTGGCGGCGGCGTCCGTCGCCCAGGCTCAGGAACCCAGTCCCATCATCTACAACCTTGCGGGCTATGAAGTCGGCGTGATCAGGGACATCAAGCCCAATGGCGATGCGCTCGTGCTGCCCACCAAGGCGACGGTGGATCTGGGATATTACAACGTCATTATGCCGGCTGGCACGCTCAGGCCCCGCGCCCGCGGCGGTTGGGAAACCACAATGAACATCCATGATATCGCCTTCCTGCCGCCGGTGCCCTATCGCTTCTTCATGCCGAGCGGCCTCTGACATCTGTGCCGCTGTTAAGCGATAGTTAACCATAAAAGAGCAAAACGGCCCCATGCAGGCAGAAGCCGTATCGGGCGCGGACCGCGTCGTCGCAGCATTGCAAAAAGCCGCCACAGCGACCGGCTCGGATTTTCATTATCTGCTGGGCACCGCCATGCGCGAGTCCAGTCTCAAGCCCCATGCCGCCTCCAGTTCATCCTCGGCTGCCGGCCTGTTTCAGTTCGTCGACCAGACCTGGCTTGGTCTGGTGAAGGAACATGGCGCCCGCTACGGCTTGGGCAAATATGCGGCAGCGATCACCAAGCAGCCGGACGGCCGCTATGGTGTCGACGCCGATGCCAAGGACACCATTCTGGGTCTGCGCAAGAATCCCGAAATCTGCGCCCTGATGGCGGGCGAATATGCCAAATCCGCGCAATGCAGCTTGCGCGCCGGCCTGGGCCGCGAAGCCTGCGGCGGCGAGCTTTATGCCGCGCATTTCCTGGGCCCGCATGCGGCCGTCAAACTGATCAAGCTGGCGGACAGCGAGCCCGGTCTCAGCGCGGCGGCGGAATTCCCACATGCCGCGGCGGCGAACCGCAACGTCTTTTTCCATGCCGATGGCTCCGCGAAATCGGTGGGCGAGGTCTATGATTGGGCGCTGCGGCAGCCGGGCAGCGAAGGCACGGTGCGCCAGGCGCACACGACCGACACCGGTGCCACCACGCTCCTGACACAGGAGAGCGCGCACACCAGGATCAGCCTGGCGCAATCGGCGGAGGTCCAGACTCTGCTGGCGGGCGTGATGAATTGGCAGCCCAAGCATTCCGTGATCGGCACCCTGCTTGGCGCGAGCGACGCCACCCCCAGTTCGGCGGTGAGCTTTGGGCCGAGCCTGCTCGGGCTGTTGTCGGATGCCAAGGAGAGCACCTGAAGAGATCGCGGCGTAGCCCGGCCGCTCGCCCAAGCTGGCTTAGCTTTTCTTAGCGAGTAAAACGAGCTTAGAAAAGCTTGCCCTATGCGAGCGGTAGCGAGCATGCGCGGCATTGGCTTAGCTTTTCTTGGCGAGCGGAGCGAGCCTAGAAAAGCTTGCCCGTGCCCAGCGACAGCGTAGTGGCACGAGCGAAGCGATGGCTGCGCCCTTCCGCACGGCCCTTCGGGCGTTCGTCGCTCGAAATGGTCCACTGGACCATTTCGTCCGCCTTGCGGCGAACCGCTCCTCACCCACCGGACCTGCTCACCCGCTACGCGGGACGAGGCTCATCGTGTAGCATCCTCCAAAACAAGGGCCACAAGCCGGGCGAGGGGGAAACATGCCGAAACTGGGTCATCGCGGCCAAGACATGCGTCAAGCCGGTCTCCTGTGAGACGGTTTGCTGTTTCCTTCGCCGCGTTGCTTGCTGCACTGCTCGCCGGTGGCGCTGCACCCAAGAGCGGCGTCCAGGATTGGACGGGATGGGGAAACGGTCCTGCCTATCGGCGTTTCGCCCCGGCGGACCAGATCAACACCGGCAATGTCAGCCAGCTGAAGCCGGCGTGGAAATACACGATCGCGCAGAAAGGCTATTGGGAGATCACGCCCATCGTGCTGGACGGGGTGATGTATGTCGAGGATATGGAGGGCAATGCCATCGCGCTCGATCCCGAAACCGGGCGCGAGTTATGGCGCTTTGCCAGCGGCCGGCGCGGCCGGATGCGGGCCCTGTCCTATTGGCCGGGCGATGGCAGCCGCGGCCCGCGCCTGATCATGGGCGTCGATGACCGTATCTATGCCTTGGATGTCGCCAGTCATCAGCCCGCGCCCGGATTCGGCGATGCGCGCGGCTATGTCGATATCCGCGAAGGCTTTGCCGACCCGCAGGTTCGCTATGCGGTGACCTCGCCGCCGGCGATCTACAAAAACCTGATCATCACCGGCCCGGCGACACAGGAATTTGGCGCCCATGGGCCGCCGGGCGATCCGCGTGCCTATGACGTGATCACAGGAAAACTGGTCTGGCGCTTTCATATCGTGCCGCGTCCCGGTGAACGCAATGCGGGCAGCTGGGGCGAGGAGGGATGGAAAAACCGTTCGGGTCCCAGCGCCTGGGGTGCCATGTCGGTGGACAGGCAAACCGGGCTGGTCTTCATTCCCACCGGCAATCCGGCGGACAGTTTTGTCGGCGTCGACCGGCCCGGCGACAATCTCTATGCCAATTCGGTCGTGGCGCTGGACGCCGCCACCGGCGCCTATCGTTGGCACTTCCAGTTGGTGCATCACGACCTGTTCGATTATGACACCGCCACGGCGCCCACGCTGTTGGATATCACGGTGGAGGGACGCAAGGTCCCCGCGCTGGTGCAGGCAAGCAAGGATGGGCTGATGTTCATCCTCGACCGCCGCAACGGCAAGCCGGTGTTCGGCGTCGAAGAACGGCCTGTTCCGCAAAGCACGATTCCCGGCGAGAAGACGTCTCCCACCCAGCCTTTTCCGAGGAAGCCCATGCCGCTGGCCAGGATGGGCATGACAAGGGCCGATATTTCCAATGTCACGCCCGAGGCGCATGCCACCTGCATCGCGCTGTGGGACAAATTGGGCCTGATCGACACAGCGCCGTTCCAGCCGCCGCGCCTGGATGGCCCCAGCCTGATGCTGCCGGGCAATGTCGGCGGATTGGGAGGCGTATGGGGCGGTGTCTCGGCCGATCCCCGCACCGGCACTGTCTTCGTCAACACCAACAATCTGGCAGCCTATGGCACGATCGTGCCGGCGGCCAAGGACGATCCCTTGTCCGGCGGCGGGTACAAAATCGTCAAGGCCTATACCAAATTCCTGGATACCAATGGCTTGCCGTGTCTGGCGCCGCCCTGGGGCGAGATGATCGCGGTGGATGCCAATACCGGCGACATCGCCTGGCGGCGGCCGCTGGGTGCCGCGGAGATCTATGGCCCGGCCGGCGCCAGAACCGGATTGATCAATATGGGCGGTTCGCTGGCCACCGGCGGCGGGCTGGTGTTCATCGGCGCCACCAGCCTGGGCTGGTACGGCGCCAAGACCTACCAACCGGTGCTGCGCGCCTTTGACTCGCGCAATGGTGCCGAGCTGTGGTCGGCGCGGCTGTCCTCGCCGGTCGAAGGCAATCCCATGAGCTTTGTCGGCAAAAGCGGCCGCCAATATGTGGTGGCGCCCGAAAGCGGCTCGGTTTCCTCAAAAGGGGAGGTGGCGCTGATCGCCTTTGCCTTGCCGCGCGCTGGCGATGCGGAGATTGATCTCAAGCCCGCGCCGATGCCGCCGCGCTGATCGAGAAAGTCACGTTCTGGCTCGTCCCCGCGTGGCTCAGTGTCCAGCTGGTTGGATCAATTTAGTATTGTGTCCCCGGAATTCCTCCCGGAATTCCTTCAGTCGAGGGGGCGCAATGATTTTCGTGCGGCAACGCGTGCTTCGGCTGCCTCTTGTTCACCGTCCCAGCCGCCCGGCAATTTCATGGTTCCTGTGCTTCCCATTCCTCGATCAGCTCCACGATATCATTCAGCCATCCAGCCACAAACAAAAACGGCGCCCTAAGTCGCCGCTTCCGACTTCAAGACCGAAACCGATCAGGTTTTCGCATTTTGGTGACGTATCGCAATAGCGCTGGCGAGAGGCGTCTATGAATCCAGATCGTGGCGTGGACCAAAATCATCCACACCGATGCATTCATCAGAACTATGAACACACTTTCGATGTCTGTCGGGCCAGAGCCAAACGGATGCCAGAACAAGGCCAACCAAAAGAGCGCTCCCGGCGCGAGAAAAATTCCAGTAACTACTCTCAGCAGGTTTGGCCAAGAACTCGGCGGACCGTTGTCGAAGTAGGGAACGAGTATTCCACTTAATGCGAACAGCAAGAGCCATACTGCCAGCCAACACGCTGTGCCCCGCGTCCGGAGCCTGGTCATGGATCTTGCCTTTTTCCAGTCGCCACGACCTTAAACGTCCCATCCAGCGCGGGGCTTCTGCAACGCCAAAGCCTCTTCAACATCGGCCCGCATCCATGACTCCCGCTTGTCTTCCGTAAGGGGGCAAACCGGCACAGCCTGCAGCAGTATCTTAGATTGAAATCTGGGTGATTCTGCTGCCGTCGGTGTAGTGGATCAGACCAAACTCATCCATGTCCACCATAATTCCAGCGCCCAAATAGCTCCATTCGGCGGCGGAGTGTTTGTCGGAATA
>DATBCP010000461.1:0-2556 GCA_036270435.1 Rhizomicrobium sp.
CGATGATTGGGGGCCGGACACCTGTCAACGCAGGTGCAATGCAGCGAACAGGGCCGTGGATGGGGTTTCCGAGACCGCAATCATCGTCCTGCGGCGGGTGAGAGAGGGTGCAATCATGAAAACGCGTCTTGGGGCAGCGGCCTTGGCGACAGATGGCGTGGCGCGCTATTTCACCGTGCTCAGCGAATGCGCCATCGCGGCAAAGCTGCGGATGAACAAAAGCTGAGAAGCGGCGCGGGATGATGGCTTACGATGTGATCGTGGCCGGCGTTGGCGGCATGGGCAGCGCCGCCATCTGGCAGCTGGCGCGGCGCGGCAAGCGCGTTCTCGGCTTGGAGCGGTTCGATATCCCCCATGCCATGGGCTCGTCTCATTGCGTCACCCGCATCATACGCCTGCCTTATCACGAATCTCCCGAATATGTGCCGTTACTGCGGCGGGCCTACGAACTTTGGCGTGAGCTGGAGGCGGCGAGCGGTTGCGAGCTTTTGGTTCTTACGGGGTCCATCGACGCCAGCAGGCAAGGAGAGTCGCCCTTCCAGGGCGCGCTGGAATCGGCACGGCTTCATGGCATCGAATATGAGATTCTGTCCGGCCGCCAGGTCAATGCGCGCTTTCCCGGCTACCGGCTGCCTGGCGATTTTGCCGCCCTCTATCAACCGCAAGGCGGCTTCATCGCCTCGGAACGGGCGATTGTCTCACATGTGAATGCCGCACAAAGCCTTGGCGCGGTGGTCCATGCGCGAGAACCGGTGGTGGATTGGAAGGCGGGGCCCGGCGGTGATGGCGTTGTCGTCACGACCGATCATGGCCGGTACGAAGCCTCCACGCTCATCCTAACCGCCGGGGCCTGGATGGGGGAACTTGCGCCTGTCTTGAAGGACAAGGCGGTGCCGGAGCGGCAGGTCCTGGCCTGGCTGCAGCCTTTGCAGCCGGCGCTGTTTGATCCCGGCCGTTTCCCGGTCTTCAACATAGAGGTCGATGAAGGCCGCTATTACGGCCTGCCGATCTACGGCGTACCCGGCTTCAAATTCGGCCGGTATCACCACTTGGGCGAAAGCGGTCCGGTCGATGAGATCAGGCGGGATGCGGATGGCAAGGACGAGGCCTTGTTACGGGCCTTTGCGGAAAAATACTTCCCGCTGGGAAGCGGCCCGACCATGGCGCTGCGCAGCTGCTTTTTCACCAACGCGCCGGACGAACACTTCATCATCGATTTTCATCCGCACCATAAGCAGGTGATCCTCGCCTCACCCTGTTCAGGTCATGGTTACAAATTCTGCAGCGTGATCGGCGAGATCCTTGCCGATCTGGCCCGAGACCGGCACACCAGACACACGATCGGCTTTCTGGGCTTGGACAGGTTTGCTTAGTGAAAACCTCCACCGCGTCGCACAAATTGGTTTGGCGAAGAACCCGGACTGGACGGACCGTCGCCAAGCATGCACTGTCTGGCGTCGGATTTCGAAGCGGGGTGTGAGCCATGGATCGCCGGCATCTTCTGCAATCGCTTGGCCTGATGGGATTGGGCGCAACCACCCAAACGGCGGCGGCGCAAAACCGGTCGGCATGGATGGACCGCCCGCCAAAGCTGATGCCGATCCGGGCGCATACCGACCGCATCTATGACATCAAGTGTTGCCTGCGCCCCTTCCGCAGCAAGGGCTTCAATCTTGGTGTCGAGCAGGTCGGCGACGCCACGGTGATCCACAATTACGGCCATTACGGCAGCGGCTGGTGCCTGTCCTGGGGCTCGGCCGATATGCAGGTGCAAAAGGCCCTGTCCCTGAGCCCCAAAAAGATCGCGGTGATCGGCAGCGGCATCATCGGCCTGACCTCGGCCCTGGTGGCCCAGCGGGCGGGGCTGAACGTCACCATCTATACCCGCGAACTGTTGCCGCGCACGCGGTCCTACCGCGCCAATGGGGTGTGGGGGCCGGGCACGGTGGCGCTGGCCTCGGATGCGCCCGCCAATCTGGGCGAGATCTGGGAGAAGATGGTCCGCACCTCCTGGAAATATTTTCGCCCCTATATGGGCATGGCCGGCAATCCGATCGCCTGGGTCGATCACTACAATCTTTCCGATACGCCCTTCGATGCCCCACAGCCAGCCCCGCCGCCCATGGCCAACGGCCAGCCAAGACCCGAATTCTACAGCATGGGTAACCGCGCCGCGGACATCGACTCCAAACCGCAGGTGCTGACGCCGGACGTCAATCCTTTCCCGGTGCCTTATGCCACCCGGGCCACCAAGATGTTCTGGAATTTCAGTGAGTATGGCCACCTGCTGAACAGCGAATTCTATGAACGCGGCGGCAAGATCGTCATCCGCGACTTCCATTCGCCGGACGAGCTGGCACACCTGCCCGAAAAGATCATCATCAACTGTCCCGGCTATGCGGCGCATGACTGGTGGAAGGACAAGGCGATGATCCCGGTGCGGGGCCAGACGGAATGGCTGATCCCGCAGCCGGAAGTCAATTACGGCTTCACCTATCGCAATGTGGAGTGCCGCTCCAAAAGCGATGGTGTCATGGTGATTGCGATCGGGCCTGA
>DATBCP010000462.1:0-5833 GCA_036270435.1 Rhizomicrobium sp.
AGACGAGTTCTACAAGGCCCAGGACGAATACGGCAACGACAGCTTCACCGCCGAGATCGGCGCGGAAGCCATTCGCAAGCTTCTCGCGGCCATCGACCTGGAGAAGATGCGCGACGAGATTCGCGGCGACGTGGCGGACTCGCCCGGCGGCGAAAAGCAGAAGAAACTGGTCAAGCGGCTGAAGGTGGTGGAAGCCTTCATCGATTCCTCCAACCGCCCGGAATGGATGATCCTGCAGGTGATCCCGGTGATCCCGCCGGAACTGCGCCCGCTGGTGCCGCTGGATGGCGGACGCTTCGCGACCTCGGACCTGAACGACCTCTACCGCCGCGTGATCAACCGCAACAACCGGCTGAAGCGGCTGATCGAGCTCAAGGCTCCGGACATCATCGTGCGCAACGAAAAGCGCATGCTGCAGGAGTCGGTGGACGCGCTGTTCGACAATGGCCGGCGCGGCCGTGTCATTACCGGCGCCAATAAGCGCCCGCTCAAGTCCTTGGCCGACATGCTCAAGGGCAAGCAAGGCCGTTTCCGCCAGAACCTGCTCGGCAAGCGCGTCGACTATTCGGGCCGTTCGGTGATCGTTGTCGGTCCCGAACTCAAGCTGCATCAGTGCGGTCTTCCCAAGAAGATGGCGCTGGAGCTGTTCAAGCCGTTCATCTATGCGCGGCTGGAAGCCAAGGGTTTTTCGCAGACCGTCAAGCAGTCCAAGAAGCTGGTGGAAAAGGAGAAGCCGGAAGTCTGGGACATCCTGGAAGAAGTCATCCGCGAACATCCCATCCTGCTCAATCGCGCCCCGACCTTGCACCGGTTGGGCATCCAGGCGTTCGAGCCGGTGTTGATCGAAGGCAAGGCGATCCAGCTGCATCCGCTGGTCTGCACCGCCTTCAATGCCGACTTTGACGGCGACCAGATGGCCGTGCACGTCCCGCTGTCGCTGGAAGCACAGCTGGAAGCGCGCGTCTTGATGATGTCGACCAACAACATCCTGTCGCCTGCCAACGGCAAGCCAATCATCGTGCCGACCCAGGACATCGTGCTTGGCCTCTACTATCTGAGCCAGGAGCGTCCCAAGGAGCCGGGCGAGGGCATGACCTTCAACGATATCGGCGAGATCGAGCACGCCTTGTTCTCACGCTCGGTGACGCTGCATGCCAAGATCAAGGCGCGCTACAAAACGGTGGATGCTGAAGGCAAGCCCATCACCCGCCGCGTGGAATCCACGGCGGGACGCATGCTGATTGCCGACATCCTGCCGCGCAATCCCAAGATACCGTTCGAGTTGGTCAACCGTCTCTTGCGCAAGCAGGAGATCAGCCAGCTGATCGACGAGGTCTATCGTCACTGCGGCCAGAAGGAGACGGTGTTGTTCGCCGATGCGCTGATGGCGTTGGGTTTCCGTGAAGCCTGCAAGGCCGGCATCTCCTTCGGCAAGGACGACATGGTCGTGCCGGACTCCAAGATCAAGCTGATCGACGAGACCCGTCACCGGGTGCGCGAATATGAGCAGCAGTATCAAGACGGTCTGACCACCGACAAGGAGAAGTACAATCTCGTCGTCGATACCTGGTCGAAGTGCACCGACATGGTCGCGGCGGAAATGATGAAGGAAATCTCCGAGCCCCGCATCGACCCGGAAACGGGCCGGATGCAGGAGATGAACTCCATCTACATGATGAGCCATTCCGGTGCCCGCGGTTCGCCGCAGCAGATGAAGCAGCTGGCCGGCATGCGCGGGTTGATGGCGCGTCCGGACGGCTCGATCATCGAGACGCCCATCCTGTCCAACTTCAAGGAAGGCCTCACCGTGCTGGAGTACTTCAACTCCACCCACGGCGCCCGCAAGGGTCTGGCCGACACCGCGCTGAAGACGGCGAACTCGGGTTACCTGACACGCCGGCTGGTGGACGTGGCCAATGACTGTATCATCACTTCCGAAGACTGCGGCACCAAGAAGGGTGTCACCGTCCAGGCGGAAATCGATGGCGGCCAGGTGGTGGCGTCCCTGACGGAGCGTATCCTGGGCCGCACCACGGCCGAGGATGTCAAGCATCCGGACACCGGCGAGATCATCATCAAGCGCAACAAGGAAGTGACCGAAGACCTGGCCGAAAAGGTCGAGGCGGCGCATGTCCAGAAGGTACGCGTCCGCTCGGTGCTCACCTGTGACCTGCCGGAAGGCGTGTGCGGCAAATGCTACGGCCGCGACCTGGCGCGGGGTACTCCGGTCAATATCGGCGAGGCTGTGGGCGTGATCGCGGCTCAGTCGATCGGCGAGCCGGGCACCCAGCTCACCATGCGCACCTTCCATATCGGCGGCGCCGCCCAGGTGGCCGGATCGTCGAAGATCGAGGCGTCCTATGACGGCAAGATCAAGATCGTGAACAAGAACGTCGTCAAGAATTCCGACGGCGAGCTGATCGCGATGTCGCGCAACATGCAGATCGTCATCACCGACAATAAGGGCCAGGAACGCGCCACCTATCGCATCACTTATGGCGCGCGCATGAAAGTGGACGATGGTGCCAACGTCAAGCGTGGCGACCGGTTGGCGGAATGGAACCCCAACGCGCTGCCGATCATGACCGACGTCGAAGGCACGGTGAAATACGAAGACCTGGTCTTCGGCGTCACCTTGCGCGAAGTGGCGGACGAAAAGACCGGCGTGTCATCCAAGGTGGTGATGGACAGCCGCGGCACGGGCTCCAAGAATGCGCCCGAACTGCGTCCCACCATCGTCATCCTGGACAAGAAGGGCAAGCCGGTGCAGCTGCCCGGCGGCGGCGAAGCGCGTTATGCGATTTCGCCGGATGCCATTCTGTCTGTGGAAGACGGGTCCCAGATCCGGGCCGGCGACGTGCTGGCGCGTATCCCGACTGAAGGCGCCAAGACCCGCGACATCACCGGCGGTCTGCCGCGCGTGGCGGAATTGTTCGAAGCCCGCAAGCCCAAGGAAGCGGCCGTGCTGGCCGAGACCGACGGCTTTGTCGAATTCGGCAAGGACTATAAGAACAAGCGCCGCGTCATCGTAAAGCCGAAGTCGGACAAGGTGGACCCGACCGAATACCTGATCCCCAAGGGCCGCCATATCAGCGTGCGCGAAGGCGATTATGTGGAGAAGGGCGACTATATCGTCGAAGGCAATCCCTCGCCGCATGACATCCTGCGCATCAAGGGCATGGAGGAATTGGCGATCTATCTGGTCAAGGAAATCCAGGACGTCTATCGCCTCCAGGGCGTGAAGATCAACGACAAGCATATTGAAGTGATCTGCCGCCAGATGATGCAGAAGCTGGAAATCACCGAAGGCGGCGAAACCACGCTGATCGCTGGTGAGCATGTCGACCAGGCCGAACTGGATGCTGCAAACAAGAAGGCGCTGGAAGACGGCAGGAAGCCCGCCGAAGGCCGCGCCATCCTGCTGGGCATCACCAAGGCGAGCTTGCAGACCCGCTCGGTCTTCTCGGCCGCCTCCTTCCAGGAAACCACGCGCGTCCTCACCGACGCCGCGGTCAATGGCAAGGTGGACATGCTGGAAGGCCTCAAGGAGAACGTCATTGTCGGCCGGTTGATCCCGGCAGGCACCGGCGGCGCCATCGCCCGGTTGCGCCATATCGCAACCGAACGCGACCGCGCCATCCAGGAGGAACAGGCGGCGCAACAGCCTGTGGCCCAATTGGAGGCACCGCAGCCGGCGGCGGAATAAGCCTCGGACACGCAAGAATCGGGGCCGCTGGCAACAGCGGCCCTTTTTCCTTGTGGCCGGACTTGATCCGGCCATCCATGCTTCAAATATCCAACGGGTAAATCAGGAGGCGCGACGGTACAGGCTGCGCTAAGGTCTGGCCATGAAACTACCTGAACCCATGTCCTGGAACCGCGCCGAAGCCCGCAAGGGCAAGTTCGACGGCAAATTCATTCTCGGGGTGATGACCACCGGGATCTACTGCCTGCCATCCTGTGCCGCGCGCCCGCCCAAGCCTGAGAATGTGCGGTTGTTCACCACCGAAGCGGAAGCCAAGGCCGCCGGATTGCGGGCCTGCAAACGCTGCCGTCCCGACCTTTATTACAAGGGCGAGGATGAGAATATCGCCCTGTTCCAGGGCTTGGCGTCGCGCGTCTACGACGATCCGCAGGCTTTTGCCGATGCGAGCGCGCTTGCAAAGGAGGCGGGCGTCAGCCTGACCAAGCTGGGCGATCTGTTTCGCGATCATGCCCATCTGGCGCCGGCCTCCTGGCTGAAACGCGTGCGCGTCAAGCATGCGGCGGCGGAACTTCTGTTGGGCAAGGACAAGGTGGCCGAAATCGGTTTCGGTGCCGGTTTTGAGTCGGAATCGGTTTTCCATCGCCAGTTCCTCAACCAAATGCGCATGACGCCAGGCGCCTATCGCGCTCTGGATGGCGCGGAAATCTTCATGCTGCAATTGCCGCCTTTGTATCGGGCCAAGGAAATCCTGGCCTATCACGCCCGCGATCCGCGGGCGGTCAGCGAAAAAAGCGAGGGCAACCGCATCTGGAAAGCCCTGCATACTCAAGATGGCCCAGCCGTGCTGGAGATCAGCATCGAACCGCCGCAAGCCTGGATCAGGGTGCATGCCGAGGGCAACCTCAGCCGGGACAGCTTGGCGGCACTGCATAGCGCGGCGCTGAAAATCCTGGCGCTGACCAATGACGTGACCCAGTTCGAAACCCGTCATGCCGAATTCGTCAAAAATCGCCGGGGGCTTCGCATGCCGCTCTTGCCTACCGGTTTCGACGCCTTGTGCTGGGCCATTATCGGTCAGCAGATCAACATCCGTTTTGCAACTTCGCTGCGTCGAGACATGGTGGAACTGGCAGGCGAAAAGATCGGCGACATGCGCGCCCATCCCACGCCCGAACGCGTCGCGAACCTGAATCTGTCGGACCTGACATCGCGGCGCTATTCCGGGTCCAAGGCGCGGTATCTGGTCGAGACCGCGCAAGCCGTCGCCGGCGGCAAATTGGATATCGAGAATCTGGGCGAGGGATCGGCCATCGCCGCGGAAAAAGAACTGACCGCGCAACACGGTATCGGTACCTGGACGGCGCGTTATGTCTTGATGCGCGGTGGTTTTGCCGATGCGGCGCCGGTCGGTGATGCCGCATTGGCGGCCGCTCTGCAGCGATTGCATGGACTGCCCGAACGGCCGGATGCGGATCAGGCGGCGCGGCTGATGAGCCGCTTCGCGCCCCATCGCAGCCTCGCCACCATGCACCTATGGACTTATCTCAAGGAAGCAGCCTGAAGGAGGGCGCTATGAAGAAATATTGGAGCCTGATCGAATCCCCGTTCCAGAAATTCGCCGCCTGGGTGGATGAGGACGGCCGCTTGTTGCGCTTCAACCTGCGCGCCACCGGCGCGGCCAAGCTGGACCCGGAAGCGGAAAACAATTCCCGCAAGCTGGCCGAGGTGCAGCGCCAGGTGAACGAATATGCCAAAGGCAAGCGCCGCGAATTCGAATTCGAACTGGCAGCGGAAGGCCCGGAGTTCGACAGGAAAGTCTGGGCGGCACTTTTGGATATCCCCTTCGGCACCACCACCAGCTATGGCGCGGTGGCCAAGCGCATCGGCCATCCAACCGCCGCGCGGGCGGTCGGCGCGGCCAATGGCGCCAATCCCATTGCACTGATCGTGCCGTGCCACCGAGTGATCGGCGCTGACGGCTCGCTCACCGGCTATGGCGGCGGCTTGCCGCTTAAGCGCAAGCTGCTGGAGCACGAGGCGCGCGTTTGTGGCACGCGACTTGATCTCTTCGGCTAAGTTCTTTGTCATTCCCGCGAAAGCGGGAATCCAACTTTGCAACAGGCGCCT
>DATBCP010000463.1:0-10358 GCA_036270435.1 Rhizomicrobium sp.
CGAGACGGTGTAAAGGATAGCCCCGAAAGCCATAGCAACGAAGAGCGGAATCGGCCAACGCCTGATTGTGGCCTCGTAGCGGTTCACAATTTCCGCATGGCTCGTATGGAACACGGCACGGAAGAAGGCGCGCCAAGCCTCGGTTCTCTTCTCTCCAGCGATAACCCACGCGAAGGGCCGAAGATGCGCCATCAGGAGACCATGCCTCCGTCGAGCTGCGGCACCGGAACCCGGAACCAAAACGTCGCACCGCCGCCCTGTGTATCACGAAATCCGATCTGGCCGCCCATCAGGTCCACCAACCCGCGGCTGATCGCCAGACCCAGGCCGGTTCCCGAACCGGCGACAGATTGCTGTTCGCGCGGCGTGAAAAGATGCCTTTTCATCTCCTCATCCACGCCCCGGCCGGTGTCAATCACGTCGACCAGCAACACGCCACCTTCATATACGGCCTTCAATTCGACCGTGGCACCGGGGCTGTTGTTGACGGCATTGGAGACAAGATTGATCACCACCTGCCGCAAGCGGGTCTCGTCCAGCATCAGCGTGTCCGGCAGCGCAGGTGCGATGGCGACGGAAAATCGCGTCTGCGTCTCCGCAGCCCGCAGCTGGAAGAATCCCGCAATGCTGTCCAGCAAAGCGCGGATGTCGGTAGGCTTGGGCGTTAGCGTGACTTTACCCGCCTCGATCTTGGAATAGTCCAACACAGTGTTGAGCAGGTTGAGGATGGCCTGGCCTCCCGCATCGATCTGCTCGATCATCTGGCGCTGGTCCTCCGGCACGTTTTCCAACCGCTTCAGCACGCTTGCCAGCAAGGTCACGCCCGCCAGCGGCGAACGTATCTCATGACTCATATGGGCCAGGAACATCGCCCTGGCGGCCGCCAGGTCATCCGCCTGTTGGCGCCTCTGCTCCAGTTCGGCGTTCAACTTCGCTTCCCGCCTGGCAGTGGAATACCAGCTACGGACCAGGGAAGCGAAGTTGAGCAGGAAGAGAAGTTTGATGACCAGGACGCCACCGGCTCCGGGATGAGGTGCGCTCCCCAATAGATGGACAATGTCCGGCGCCAGCATCGCGCCCGCCACCACCATCACGCTCAACAGGCAAACCGGCACTCGCACCGCCGTCTGGGCAGCCGAAATCATCGCGCCGATCTGGAACAAAAGGCTGATGAATTCCTCCGCCTGGTCGCCGAATCCCAGGGCCAGCGGCATGACCGACCAGGAGCTGTAGAGAAACAGATGCAACGCGGTAAAGAGAGGCACATCCAGGCGGGACGCCGGCCTTTGGCTGGCCAATGTCCGCAGCCAGTGGCAACACAAGTCCACCGCAATTATGGTCAGGAGCCAAATCGCAATGATGGACAAAGGCAGCGTCGAGACCAGGCCGAGAGCAATGGCGGATGTCAGGCTGATGAACAGGCGCAGCGCGGTGCGCTCGTTCATATGGTGGTAGGCCCTTACGATATCGGCATGAGACGAAAAAAAGAACGAGCGGCGCAGAAAGCGCCGGAGGTCGCTTTTCGTCTGCTCCGTGGCGGCCCGGGTCAAAGGCCAAACCTGTGCGATCATGAAACGGCCCCAAGACAGGCTTTGCCCGAAAAAGCGATCTGTAGGCTGTGTGGACGATGAGATTATTAATCGAAACGGCGCCGCAGGGACACAGCCCGTTTCGCCGCGATTTCCTGGTGTGGGAGCATAATGGCCTAAAAGTCCGAGACATTTCCCGGCATACCCAGCCCGGGCACACGCCGGACGCGAAACGCTTGGCGCCATTCGAGCGTTAGCCATCCAATGCGCCGCTTCCGCCTTCCCTTGATCCTGATCCTGACGGGCCTGGCCGGCTGTGCCTCGCAGCCGGCGCCCAGCCCGCTTCCAGCGCCTCCGGTCGCGCAGCAGCCGCCCGTGCCCGAGCCGTCCTTCACCCAGACCGGCCTGGCCTCCTTCTATGGCAAGGCCCATGACGGCAAGATCACGGCCAGCGGCGAGAGCTTCAATCCGGAAGACTTCACCGCGGCGCACCGTACCCTGGCCCTGGGCAGCCGGGTGCGCGTGACCAATTTGGAAAACGGCCAGGCCGTAACGGTGAAGATCACCGATCGCGGACCCTATGTCCGGGGGCGGATCATCGATGTCTCGCTGGCGGCGGCCAAGGCGCTTGGCATGCGGGATAGGGGCGTGACGCGGGTACGGCTCGAGGCCTTGCGCGCAATTGCGCCGGCAAGCTAACGGCCTGTTCACCCTTTCGGCGCGAAAGGGGTTCCAAAATCCGGGCGGGCAGGCTATTCGGTAAAACCGAATGCGCCTTATTCGCTTATTGTCGTTCGTCTTTGTACTGATTGGTCTTGGCGGCTGCGCCCAGGAGGCGCCGCGACCCATTCCGCTTCCGCCATCGGCGGCACAGCCACAGCCGGCGCCCGCACCACAACCGGCCACGACGCCGGCACAGCAAGCCATAGCCGAACCGCCGTCAATTCCCGCGGTCCCACCGCTATCCTTGCCGGAGGAGGCCTTCTTCAGCCAGACCGGTATCGCGTCCTTTTACGGCCATGCCCATGACGGCAACCCCACCGCCAACGGCAAACATTTCGATCACCGCGATTTCACCGCGGCGCATCGCAGCCTGCCGTTCGGTACCCTGGTTCGCGTGACCAATCTCAGCAATGGCCGCGCGGTGACGGTGCAGATCACCGACCGCGGGCCGCATATCCAACGCCGGGTGATCGATGTCTCCTTGGCGGCAGCGCGCGCTCTTCGCATGCAGGCAAAGGGACTCACGCGCGTAAGGGTCGAGGCGTTTCGCGCGGATCAGGCTGCCGGCGGCTGACCGGGCTTTTCTTGACGGCAAAGAAGGCTAGAAAGGCGGGGACGTCATCCTTTCCCAAAGGTGTCCTCCATGCCCTATCTGGCGCCCATCGTCCTTTTGTTCTGTTCCAATGTGTTCATGACCTTTGCCTGGTATGGGCAGCTGAAATTCCCCAACGCGATATTGTGGCAGGTGGTGGCGGTGAGCTGGGGCATCGCCTTCTTCGAATATTGCCTGGCGGTGCCGGCCAATCGCATCGGCCACCAGGTCTATTCCGCCGCCCAGCTCAAGACCCTGCAGGAGATCATCACTCTGCTGGTGTTTGGAGTGTTTTCCGCCACTTATCTCGGTGAGACGCTCAGATGGAATCACATGGTGGCTTTCATCTTCCTGTGCGGGGCGGCGTTTTTCTCCTTTAACAAATGGAGTTAATTGTTACCCTGTTCCCCGAACAAGACTGGGGATCATCATGCGCCTATTTCTTTCGGCGGCCATCGCCGCATCGCTCACGCTGCCGGCATATGCCCAGACCCGCCCCGACCAGCAGCGTTTCCGCGCCCTCTACAAGGAGCTGATCGAGACCAACACCACCCTGTCGGCCGGCGATTGCACCCTCGCGGCCCAGAAGATGGCGGCGCATCTCAAGGCGGCCGGCTATCCCGACGCCGACCTGCATCTCTTCACCGCGCCCGGCCATCCCAAGGAAGGCGGGCTGGTGGCGATCCTTCATGGGACCGAGCCTGCGGCCAAGGCGATCCTGCTTTTGGGCCATCTCGACGTGGTGGAGGCCAAACGCGAGGACTGGACGCGCGATCCTTTCACCCTGATCGAGGAGAACGGCTATTTCTATGGCCGCGGCTCCATAGATATGAAGGCCCAGGTGGCGGTCTGGGTGGACACCCTGGTGCGGCTGAAGGAGGAAGGCTTCAGGCCGCCGCGCAGCATCAAGATGGCACTGACCTGCGGCGAGGAGACCTCCACCGCCTTCAACGGCGCGGGCTGGCTTGCGGTCCATGAACGCGACCTGATCGATGCGGACTTCGCCTTGAACGAAGGCGGCGGCGGGCGGCTGGATGAAAACGCCAGGCCGCTGGTGATGGCGGTGCAGGCGGCGGAGAAATTTCCCCAGAACTACCAGCTGGAAGTGACCAATCCGGGCGGCCATTCCTCCCGGCCGGTGCCCAACAATGCGATCTATCATCTGGCGGCGGGGCTGGTGAAGATCAGCACCTACCAGTTCCCCTTCCAGGCGAGCGAGATAACCCGCGCCTATTTCGGCAAAATGGGACCGCAAGTGGGCGGCGCGATGGGGGCGGCGATGACGGTCTTTTCCCGGGGCGACATGACGGCGGCAAAAATCCTGGCCGCCGATCCGTCCTACAATGCGGTGCTGCACACCACCTGCATTCCCACGCTTCTGAGCGCCGGCCATGCCAACAACGCCCTGCCCCAGCGCGCCGACGCCAACATCAACTGCCGCATCTTTCCCGGCACCAGCGTGGAGGAGGTGCGCGCCAAACTGCAGGAATTGGTGGCAGATCCCGAGATCAAGGTGACCGCCAGCGACAAACGCAGCGAGGTGCCCAAAGGCCCACAGCCCCTGACCCCGAAAGTCTTCCGGCCAGTGGAGCTGCTGACAGCCAGGATGTGGCCGGGCGTGCCGGTGGTGCCCTTCATGTCGGCCGGCGCCACCGATGGCGCGTTTCTGACGCCTGCCGGCATTCCCACCTATGGCGTCTCCGGCATGTTCGGCGATCCCGACGGCAATGGCGCGCATGGTCTGAATGAGCGTCTGCGCGTCAAATCGGTCTATGACGGGCGCGACTTCCTGTACCAGGCGGTGAAAATCTACGCCCAGGCGAAATAGTCTGGTCAGGAGATACGCGCGGAAATCTCCGCTTCCATCGTGCGAAAGACGCTGGCCCAATCGCCGGTCGCGGGCTGGCGGAACAGCCGCAGGGACGGATACCAGGGACTGTCATTGCGATCCAAAAACCACCGCCAGTCCGGCACTTGTTTGAGCGCGACCCAGGCCTCGATGCCCAAGGCCCCGGCCAGATGCGCCGGCGCGCTGTCGGCGCTGATCACCAAGTCGCAATTCTTCATGATAGCGGCGCTGTCGAGAAAAGCGTCGGGGCCTTCATCGAAGCCGTAACTTTCCACCGTCATGCCGGCAGGCAGGTGATCCAGCTGCTCCGATCCCGTATTTTTTTGCAGCCGGATCAGCCGCACCCCCGGCAATTTGGAAATACCCTCCAGTGCCCTCACAGGAAATGACTTGCCCTCCGATCCGGGGACCGTCTGGTTGCCCTGCCAGGCGATCCCGATGCGGAAACCATGGGCGCCCAGTTTTTCGTTCCAATGCGCCACACGCTGCGGCTCCGCTATCAGATAGTGTTCCGCGGTCGGGATGGTTTCCATGCGCATGCCCGCCGCCAGTGGAATGCTGGCCAGGGGAATATGATAGTCGAAGGCTGGCGGTACCCTGCCCCAGCCGATCAGCTCGACCGGCGGCGTGGCGCTTCCCAGAAGCGCGATAAGCTGGTCGGGAATGGAGAGAATGACCCGGGCGCCACGTTCCAGCGCATACCGGACGCAGCGGTAATATTGGATGGTGTCACCCAGGCCCTGCTCGATATAGGCGAACAGGATCTTCCCGCGAATGTCTTGTGCGCCGGTCCACAAAGGTTGCGGATAAATGCGTGCCTCGATCGGATCGGGCATCCGCTTGCGCCATTCCAGCAAAGAAAGACCGTTCGCGAAGTCCTGCATCAAGAGATGACAGAGGCCCTGATTGAGAAAGGCCTCTGCCATGGCCGGATTGAGGGCTTCCGCGCGGCGGTAGGACTCCAGCGCCTCTTCCGGCCTGCCTGCCTGCTGCAAGGCCAGGCCGCGATTGTTCCAGGCATCGGCGTTGTTGGGATCGAACCCCAGAAACCGGTTGTAGCTTTCCACCGCCGCACCATAGTGCAGCAGCATTTGCTGGACATTGCCGCGAAACAGCCAGGCCGGCGGATAATCGGGATTGAGCGCCACAGACCGGTCATAGGCCGAGAGCGCTTCCTCGAACCGCCCCAACTCGTTGAGCACATTGCCGAAGTTGGCCAGCGCCAAGGCGTCGCGCGGATTGGCGGCGACGACCGGCGCGATCAAGTCAAAGGCTTCCTGCTGATGTCCCTGCTGCGCTTTCAGGACACCCAGCATATGGCGGGCGTCCATCAGGTCCGGATTTGCAGCTAGGAGTTGACTGTAAAGCCGCTCGGCTTCGGCCAGGCGACCTTGTCCATGCAAGGCGACAGCTTGGTCCAATAGTGCTCGGTTCATTTGCGGTCCTTACCCCTACTTCAAGGGCGTTGCAATTTGCCGCAGCCGCTCGCCCAAGCTCGCGGCGCTCGTCGCTCGAAAAGGTCCACTGGACCTTTTCGTTCGCCTTCGGCGAACCGCTCCTCTCTTAATGCAGCTTCAGCCGCGGCCGGATGATCTGGTTGACATGGCCCACCAGGATCAGCGCCAGGCCCTTGAACCAGCCATGAATGGCAATCAGGTGCATGCGATAGAGTGAGACATAGACAAAGCGCGCCAGCCGTCCTTCTATCGCCATGCGTCCGCCGATCAGGTTTCCCATCAGTGAGCCGACGGTCGAGAAATGGCTGAGCGACACCAGCGAGCCATGATCATGATAGACGAATTCCTTGAGCGGCTTGCCCCGGATCAGGGCCACGATGTTGTGGAACGCCACCGCCGCCATCTGACGCGCGGACTGGGCGCGCGGCGGCACCGGCCGGCTCTCGCCTTTGGGGACGAAATAGGCGCAATCGCCGATGGCAAAGATGCGGTCGTCGCGGGTGGTTTGAAGCGTCGGCGCCACCACCAGCTGGTTGTTGCGCGTGACCTCAAGACCCAGCCCGGCCAGCATGTCCGACCCCTTCACGCCGGCTGCCCAAACCCGCAGGTCGGCTTTGATCAACTCGCCGGATTTGGTGATCATGCCGTCCGGCGTTGCTTCCACCACCTGCTCGCCGGTGATGACGCGCACGCCCAGCGCTTCCAGTTCCTTATGCGCGGCCTCGGCCAGCTTTTCCGGCAGCGCCGGCAGGATGCGCGGCCCGGCCTCGATCAGCGTCACCTTCAGTCGGCTCTCGTCGAACACTTCCAAGCCGTAATGGCGAAGCTCGGAGGCCGCATTGTAAAGCTCCGCCGCTAGCTCGACGCCGGTGGCGCCGCCGCCCACGATATCCACCCGGACCTGGGCATCGGCGCCTGGATCGATCTGCAAGGTGCGTGACACCCTTAGGCAATGGTCCAGCAGCTTGGAGCGGAAACGGTCGGCTTGCAGCCGGCTGTCCAGGAAGATGCAATTTTCCGCCACGCCCTTGGTGCCGAAATCATTGGTCACCGACCCAACCGCCAGCACCAGATAGTCATAGCGGATGGCGTGGCGTCCCATGATCTCGCGCCCCTCCTCGTCCAAAATGGGCGCAATCAGTACCTGCCTTTTGTCGCGGTCGATGCCCTCCAGCGCGCCGTAAAAGAAGCGATAGCCCCATGCGAAGCCATGGCTGCGATAGCCCACCTCGTCGAGATTGGCATCCAGTGAACCGGCCGCGACTTCGTGCAGGAGCGGCTTCCAGATATGGGTACGGTTGCGCTCCACCAGGATGATGTCGAAATGGCGGCGTCCGAAATGCGCCCCCAGGCGAGTGGCCAACTCCAGCCCCGCCGCGCCGCCGCCGACCACGACGATCTGGGTCTTGCGCGCCGGCCGTGCAGGCTCGACCTTGGTCCCTTCGCTCATGCGGCGACAAATAGCACATGTTACAGCTTTTCCGGTCCCGCTTTTTCAGTCAGGCTGGCGCGCGAATTTTCAAGAGAGCCTATCCATGAGCGATTTCCGCATCAGCCTCGATAAAGCCAATACCGTCATTGCCGCCACCTTCGCCAAAGGCAGGGAGGCCGGAATGAAGCCGCTCTCCTGTGTGGTGGTGGACGCGGGCGGCCATGTCATCGCCTTCCAACGCCAGGACGGCACTAGTTTCCTCAGGCTGGATATCGCACGCGGCAAGGCGGCGGGCGCGCTGGCGCTGGGGGTGAACTCGCGCCGGATCGGCGAGATGGCGGCGGAGCGGCCCAGCTTTATCGCATCGCTAGGACACCTGGCGGCCAACGGCCTGGTCCCGGTGGCAGGCGGCGTGATCGTCAAAGGCCCTGATGGAATTGCCATCGGCGCGGTCGGCGTCACAGGCGATACGTCCGATAATGACGAGATCGCGGCGTTGGCGGGGATAGCAGCTGCGGGTTTGACTCCGCTCTAAGCGGTTACTTCTTCGGGCACATGCAGCCGCCGGTCCGGGTTGACAAAGAACCACGGAAACATGCAGACGAAGCAAACACCCGCCGCAATGTAGAAGGCGTACTGCCAGCCATAGAGCGAGGCGAACCATGGCGTTGCCGATGCCGTGATCGCGCCCGCGATCTGCCCGCCCATATTGACCAGGCCCGAGATGACGCCGGTATAGGGCCCGCCGAAATCGGCCGCCACTGCCCAATAGGTCGCCTGGCCCAGGTAAAGCACACCTGCGCCGCCCGCCAGCACCAGCACGGCGATGGTGGTATCCTGGGCCTGGCTGCCGATGATCAGGAAGACACCTGACAGGAATAAAGTAAGCGCGCCGAACAGGCTGCGGCCGACATACTGGCCCCGATGTTTGACCAGCCAGTCGCTGATCACCCCGCCCGCCACGCAGCATGTGGTCATGGCAATGAAGGGCAGCATGCCGAACAGGGCGCTGCTCTTGAGGTCCAGTCCGCGTCCGTCTTTGAGATAGATGAAGAACCAGGTGTGAAAAATGAAGGCGACATAGCCGAAGGCCACATAGGCCAATGTCGTGCCCCAGACATCGATGCTGGTGAAGATGCGAAGCCAGGGCACGTCGGGCATCACGCCTTCCACCTTGACGGGCATGCCCGCCAGGATGTGCGCCTTTTCTTCGGCGGTGACGGAGGGATGCTCGGCCGGCGTATCGCGCGCCACCCGATACCAAATGGCAGCGATCACCAGGCCGATGGCGGCGGAGATAAAGAACACCGCATGCCAGCCGTAATTATAGACAATGAAGGCGACCAGCGGCGGCGCCGAGCCGGAGCCGAAGCCCACACCGCCGAACACCCAGCCGTTGGCCTTGCCGCGCTCATGGGTGGGAAACCAGGCGGCGATGAATTGGTTGGTCGAGGGATAGGCTACCGCCTCGCCCAGCCCCAGGATGAACCGCACCGCGATCAACACCCACAGCGCGCCTCCCATGGTGGGAGGCACAAGCGCGGTAGCAACCGACAGCACGCTCCACCAGATCAGGCCCAAAGTCAGGGTGCGACGCGGCCCCAGCTTTCCCACCACCCAGCCGGCGGGAATCTGAAAGGCGGCGTAGCCCAGCAGGAAGGCGGAAAACACCCAGCCCAGCTGGATCTTGGAGATGTGATAGTCCTGGGCGAGATAGGTCCCGGCGATCGAGATGTTGCTGCGGTCGATATAGACCACCGCGCTGACCACAAAGATCAGCATGACCAACAAATAGCGAATCCTGCCCGACATTTTTCCTCACTTTTGATTGGGCGGTCCGGCTCACGCCTCACCCCCTCCGCGACAGCGGCTTTTTTCGTTAAACCGGCCGCTCGCCCGTCTCGGGGGGCCAAGCTCACCTGTTGAGGGCAGCAAAGCGTAATCCGCGCCTTTCGTCAAAGGCTTGCCTGGAAGGCGTCCGTCGTTGAGGTATAGTGCAGCGCAAACGGGGGCAAGCTTGAAAACCATCGTCTTGGCAATGTTGATCAGCCTCATCGCGGGGCAGGCTCTGGCGGTGCCCCCCATGAACAAGGTGAAGGCCGGCGAACTGGTGATCGACCCGCCCACCCTGATCAATCTGGGCTTTGAGTGGCTGATCGAGGGCGACGACAACCGCAACGCCAAGGTCGAGGTGTCGTACCGCAGGAAAGGCGAAAAGGCCTGGCATGCGGCCATGCCACTGCTGCGGCTGGGCGGCGAGCGCATCTACCAGAGCGAGGGCGTGTTCAACCTGAAGACGCCCAACATGTTCGCGGGTTCAATTCTCGACCTCGAGGAGAACACCGCCTACGAAGCCCATTTCGTGCTGAGCGATCCCGATGGCGGCCATGCCGAAAAGACCGTGACGGCGAAGACCCGCGCCGAACCCAAGCCGGCGGCGGGCGGTCATGTCTATCACGTCTATCCGCGCGACTGGAATGGCCCCAAGGAGCCGAACTCCTTCAACGATCTGATGTGCGCTTACAACTGGTACTGCGGCGGCGGCGACACGCAGACGGGAGGGCGGCCCCGTATGCGCCCCGGCGATATCATTCTGGTGCATGCCGGGACTTACCGTTACCACCCGGAATTCTATACCGGCGATCGCAGTATCAATTCCACCACCCCGATAGAGGGTACCTACTATCTGTTTGCCAGCGGCACGCCCGACAAGCCCATCGTGATCAAGGCGGCGGGTGATGGCGAGGTGATTTTCGACGGCGGCGGCAACTTCAAT
>DATBCP010000464.1:0-10525 GCA_036270435.1 Rhizomicrobium sp.
CGGAAATGCGGAAATACAGCAGCAGGTCTTCGCAACCTTGCGCATGCGCCGCGCGCAAGCCTGACTCGAAACCGCCCGCCTCCAGGACCGCCGATTTGCGCAGCAATGGCGAGCTGCCGTTTCCGACCAAGTTGCCGCCGCACATGCGTTTGAGGACCTGCCCGGCATCCAAAGGCCGGTGTTCGAGATCGTTGACATGCCCTCGTTCGTCGATGACTGCGAACCAGGTATAGACAAGGGCGACTTTCTCACCGCCGCGCATTAGAGCCTGCACCTGCTTCTCGATCTTGCTCGGTGACCAAAGATCATCCGCGTCAAGAGTGGCAATCAGGTCCGACCTGGCTTCCGAAATTCCCCTGTTTCTCGCGGCCGCGACACCAGCATTCCGCTGGGTGATCAGCCGGACGCGGTCATCCTTGGCGGCGTGCCTCGAGACGATAGCCGGCGTTTCATCGTGAGAGCCGTCGTCCACCACCAATATTTCCAGGTTGCGATGGGTCTGGCCGCGCGCGCTGCGAAGGGTCTCGTCGATCGTGTGCGCCGCGTTATAGGCCGGGATGACGACCGTCACCAAAGTCTCATGGCGCGACTCACCGGGCATTCCCCGCGAAAGCTCCATGGCGCGTGCGAAATCGTCGATGCTCCAATCGCCGCGCATTTCGAGCCGGCGCATGCCATACCGGTCATGCCGGATGTCGGCTCGCCTGCCTTCTCCGGCAAAGCCAATCCGGTAGCCCGCTGTGGCCAGAATCCGGTTGAACCGTTCATCAACGGCGCCAAAGGGCGCCGCAACGGAAAGAATTGGCGATCGCAGATGGATTTCCAGCTCGGCGCGTGAGCCCACCACTTCCTCCAACAGGTCGCGGCTTGACAGGTTGGTCGCCGGTGTGTGCGTCGCCAGATGGCTGCCAAACTGCACACCTCTTTGGTGCAACGCCGCGATCGTCGGCCAGTCCATCAATGGGGCGGCTTCGCCCTCGCTTACGTCCCAACAGGCTTCGCCTCCGACACGGCTCGTGACAATGAAAACTTCCGCGTTAAATCCCTCCGCCTCCAAGATCGGCCAAGCGATGTCTGCGAAATCCTGGTATCCATCGTCGAATGTGATGAGAACCGGCCGCCCCGGGAGGGGCGTTTGCGACTCGAAGGCCTTTTGCAGGTCGGCGGACGTGACGCTGTAAAATCCATGGGCGCGCAGCAGCCGCAGCTGTTTGCGAAAAGTGTCCGGATGGGTACGCCAGCGTTGTAGCGAGGCAGGCCCATCGGCTGCGATGCGGTGATAGGCCAGGACGGGAATATCCCAGCATTTTTCATGCGCGACAAGATCGGAGCGGCGATCCCAAGCGCCGCCCCAAACAACCTGGCGCGTGAGGGAAGGTTCCAGCCGGCAATCCAGCTCCATCCACCGGATGACTGGCAGAGGGGCTTCCTGGGCGTCACACTTCTTGAAGCAATCAATGCGATAGAGTTCGGTGACGATGGATTGCTCAAGAGCGAGACCCTCGGTCGCGAGCAACGCTTCATGGATGACTTTTCCGCCATAATCCTGGTCCCAATCGAAGCCGGTGGCGGTCATGTCGTCCTTCAGGAGGAAGGCATGCGCCATGACCAGGCGGCCCGACGGCGCGAGGGCGTCACGAAGCCTGGCGGCCGTGGGCGCGAGCCGCTCCCGGCCGATGTAATAAAGGACTTCGGAGCAAACGATCAGGCTCTGGTTGCCGGGGATCTCGTCGACGATCAGGTCAAGCAGCCTGAAGCTGGCATTGCGGACGTCCTTGCACCGCTCACGCGCCCGTTCGAGTGCCAGGGAAGAGATGTCGGCGGCAACAAGCGTATGGGCGCGGCGCGCGAGATGTTCGGTAAAGTGGCCTTCCGCACAGGCCAGCTCAAGCACCCGTTCCAAGGATTCAGCGGGAACAAGTTCCAGCGTGCGATGATATTTGGTTTGCTCGTAGTCGCATCCATAGTCCCAGGGATCAGGACGGGAAAAGACAGCGTCCCAGTGCCTCGCCCTCGAAGGGGATTCTTCCGGAATCGTCCGCGGCATCTGCAGGTCGGGCCGGGCCGTGGGCTGTGGTGACTCCAGGAGCGGTTCAAGACCCAAACACATTTCTTCGGGCGGGTGGCGAAGAGCATGATCACCATCGGCTGCAACACAAAGAGCGGACTCGCGCAAGGCCTCCCGTAACGCCGAGCGTAAGCCGAACGGTCGTCGCAACCGCTTTCCCCACACGGTGCGGCCAGCGACGGCGGCCGCCCAGATGCAAAGCAGCACCTTGGTAAGGTGATAGCCGGGCCGCCACACCAGGCCGGACAGCTTCACGAATTTGCCCCGGCCAAAAAAATCCATCGCATATTCGGCCACATCGCGCCGGGACAAGGGACCGAAAATCGGCACTTCCAGGCTGCCTTTGAGTTCCTTCCCCGAGAAGAACTCCAGCAACAGAACATCGACGCCTGGCGAGGGATCGAAGCCGTAAATTGTCTTGAGGTTGACCGCCATCTTGGCGACATGAACCAGTTGCGTGGATTTGTCGCCCGGCAGATTGCGAAGAATTTCGCGTTCCAGGGCATAGCCGATCCCGCGCTGGGCCGCTGCCTGTCGGTGTCTTGCGCCCAACGCCTCCAGCAGCCTTTCATAGCGCGACCGAAGGCGGGGCAGGGCCGTGGCGAGGCTCGCCATCGACATTTTCGCGCCTGTCGCAAAGGCCAACGCCAGGCATTTTCCAAGCGCCGCCGTATGGCCGGTAAGGTCTGCCGGATAGGCTTGCAACAAGGCGGCGCCATCCCCGCCGGCAGCCGCTTCGGCGGCGGCGCACCAGGCGGTGAGGAAGGAGCAGCGCGCCTCCACATCGCTCCCCTTTGCGCCATTCGCGGTCGCCTCGGGCGTGAACTCCACCCTGGGATCGCGAGAAAACCCGCGCCTGATGACCTTGTGGCCATCCGCTACGACCTGCCGGTAGCCGCGAGACAGGCTGGAGTCGCTCATGCAATAAAAGGCCAGGAATTTGGGGATCGATGCGATGCGCGCGCCGGCGCGAGACACCTTTTGCCAGAGGTCCCAGTCTTCGCAGGTAGTGAGCGCGGGATCGAACCCCTTCACCCTCTCGACAAGACTTCTTCGTACGATGATGGAATGAATTGCGGTGGGGCATTCGCGGGCCGCGCATTCGAACCCGCGGTCCCGGAAATCCGGCGAGAAGATGGGAATCGATCCACCATCGGGGGAGATCCGCTCATGGCCGCAGTAAATCAGGTCGAGGTCGGGGCGAACCGCATCGAGCATGACCCGGCAGAAGTCGCGGCGGACCCAGTCGTCGGCATCGAGAAAGCAGAGCCACTCTGCTTGCGCCTTTGCCAGACCGCAATTGCGGGCGACGCTCACGCCGCCATGCGGGATGACATGGACACTGATGCGGGGATCCGCGGAAGCGGCGGCCCGTGCCAGCTTCGCCGTTGCATCGCTGGACCCGTCATCGACCAGGATGGCCTGCCAATCGGCGCGACTCTGTGCCCGAAGGCTTGCCAAGGTGCGCGGCAAGGTGGCCTGCGCATTGTAGGCGGGGATGATGAAGCTCAGCGACGGCGCGGAGGTCAAGTGGCGGCCCCCTGTCCCGGTGTGCGCGCATAGAACCATATGCCGGACAGCAAACCGCTTATCTCCTCTCGTGTAAGCAGGTCCGAAGCGTCGCTTTTGGACAACAGGCGCTTGAGCAGGCGCCTTGTGTATAGCTGGGGAAAGGAGACAAACAGGCGCCGCAAATTTCCCTTTCGGCCGGACCGCTCATATTGCACCAGCAGAGCCGCAGAATGTCCCCGCATATAGGCCCGGATTTGCTTTCTCAATCCGGCCCAATCGCGCCGGTGATAGTGAAAGGCGACGACCGTTGGTTCGTAGCGGCACGTGCCACCGGCACACAGCAGTCGGTGCCAAAATTCGGAGTCGCCGGAACAGCCCGCGGCGCCGACATCCAGCCTTTCGTCGAAAAAGCCTACCTGCGCGAAAACGCTCCGCCGGAAGGCCATGCTTGCGCCGGCGCCGATCAGCCAGGTCGGACAGCCATAGTCCCTGTGCGCTTCCAGGAAGGCTGGTCCGAAATCGATGCGCCGGAAGCCGCGACCGAATCCCCAATACCGTTCGAAATGCCACTGTGCCGGCGTGGCGAGTTCGGCAGGCAATACCAGTCCCGTCACCGCCCATATTTGCGGCTCATCGAACGCACGGACAAGCCGGTCGAGCCACCAAGGGTGCAACACGACATCGTCGTCGGTATAGGCCACGATCTCGCTCATGCTGGCGCGCGCTCCGGTATTCCTGGCGATATCAAGTCCTGCTCTGTCTTCGCGCACATAATGCACACGCGATTCCCGGCAGATCCGTTCGGTTTCCCTGGTGCGCGAAGCGTTGTCGACCACAATGATTTCGTCTGGTTGCCGTGCCTGCTGGGGCAACGAAGCCAGGCAACGCGCCAGTTCCCTGGGCCTGTCGCGGGTACAGATCACCAGCGATACGGTTGACGGCCGTTCGGAGGGATTGGCGGGGCGTGCGGGTGCCTGGAGCAATTCCATGCAAAACCCCGGCGGCAAGGCCGTGGATGCGCAGCCTTCAAAGGAATCGGCAAGTCGAAATGCCACGGGTTGTTCGCCGCGCCAGAACACGACGGCGCGGGCGCCGAAAACTTGCTGTCCATTCGCCTCGATCGGGAGATGGCAGAGGTGATCGGAGGACAGGGACTGGGCCCATACGGCGAGCGGTGCTTCCCCATCTTCGTTTTCGGCTCTTCTGGTCGGTGTCATCGAATTCTATTGTCTGTCCTTGGAGCGGCTGTCTGTCCTTGGAGCGGCAGCGATCGCCTCTGGGCGCGGAATGCGGGCGCTCTGGCGTTTGGCTGTTCATGATTGCGGTTATGCTGCCGCATGCAGGGTGAAGCCGAAGGCCACCCTTGTTCGCTCAGCTCGCCGCAATAGATTTTGCGGCGGCAACCCAATTACCCTTTTCGCAGGACTGTTCTGATTTGGCCCGCGTATCGAAAACCGTAGGCAGGGCTTGATGGACCGTCAAGCAATGGGCGATCCGATCATTTGTTCAATGGCTTGCTTTCCTTTGCCTAAGTGCGTTGTTTCGCTTCCGATTTTTCAATTTCAGTGCCTCTTCCTTCCTGTTGTTGCGCCAAAATTATCCCAGGGATGTCACAAATCTCGCGCGAGTGGTTCAGGGGTCGGCCGATCCCAGGGTTCACCGGCCGGCCCTGATTTGAGCTCTCGGCGCGGCCTGCCGCCGCAAAAAAGCCTCAGCCAAGCTGTTCATTTACAAATGTTAAGCTTTGGATGCCGCTCGGAAAAATCGCTCGACGTCGGAGTTTAATGGGTTGCCGGGGGGACAGGGTCCGGCCTAGCTTTGAGGGCGATTGATATTTATCAGTTATTGCAGCGGGATAAATCTTGGTGAGGGCTATGTTTGACAGCAAGGCTGCGCTGATGCCTGCCTGGCGGTATTTGTGTTCGCGTCTGGCCCTGGGGAACCACGGCAAGAATGGGGCGGCGGCGGCGATCTTGATTTGTGTCGGCGCCTTGTCAGCGCCGGCTCTGGCAGACGACCCGATCAATCCTCAAGCCATGGTGCGGGCGAGCGGCAGGTATCAAGCGCCGGGCGCCCTGCCACAGGGCGCCGGTGTCCTGGATCGCGCAAAACCGGAATATGATGCCCTTGGGCTTCCGGTCGGCAGCTTCCGCCTCTATCCGACATTCGCGGCCGGCGCGTCCTATGATGACAATATTTTCCGGGATCCAGGCGCCACCAGCGGGGACATGTTCTGGACATTTTCGCCGCGGCTGGATTTGCGTTCGCAATGGCAGCAGGACCTGCTGCAGGTCTATGCCCAGGCGGATGGTTATGCCTATGACAGCCATAGCAGTGAAAACCGCGCCAACTGGTTGGGCGGCGCCAATAGCGAGTTTGGCATAGCGCCAGATACCACCGTGGATGCGCGCGCATCCTATTTCGATACCCATGAATCGCGTGGCTCGCCGGATATTTCCACCGCTGCCCTTAACCCAACCGAATACAGCATATTTCACACCGATTTATCCGTCCTGAACCAGCCCGGCCCGATAGGGCTGTCGGCCGGCCTGTCTTACGACCGCTATGTCTATGATCCGACTCCGTTGACGGGGGGCGGAATGGTCGACAATTCTGATCGCAATGCCCGCGTTCTGGAAACCTACGGCAAGGTCTCCTATGAGATCGAGCCGGGCAGTTCAGTCTTTGCGCGCGCCTCCTACAACACGCGCGATTTCGACTTGCAGTTCGACCGCAACGGCTTCCAGCACCGGTCGGACGGTTACCGGCTTGATGGCGGCCTCCAAATGTTTCTGTCGCCGCTGATCAAGGGTACGATGTTTCTGGGCTATCTGCAGCAGAACTTCAAAGCGCCCCTTCAGTCAGTCAGCGGTTTCGATTTCGGCTCCCAGCTGGACTGGTATGTAACCGAATTGGTAACGGTTCATTTGAGCACTGCCCGCATCCTCGCCGACACCACCATCGCGGGCGCTTCCAACGAGGATCAAAGAACGATCCAGACGTCGGTCGATTACGAACTGCTGCGCAATCTGATCCTGCAGGCACGTTTCGGCTATGAGAACGATATTTTCGACGGCGCGACGCGCCGCGATCACATCACCAGTTTCGGCGTGGGCGGCAATTACCTGCTGGACAACAGGATGAGCCTTTATATGCGTTACGACCATAGCGGTCGCGAGTCCACGATCAGCGGTACCAATTTCAGCGACAACCTGCTGAGCGCCGGAATTACGCTCCAATATTGAAGCGGGCCCTCGCTCCGGATCATTGTCCCATAAAGGTCACAACCGGCCCGGACGGGTTCCCGGTATTTTGGTCCCAAGGTGGCCGGTCAGGGTGCGCCGCAACGAGGAGCGAATGCCTGTACCTCGCGGGAGGGTCCGCGCTGGTCCGAGGCTTGGCAGCCATGACACGGATTCCCAAGATACTGCACTACACCTTTGGCATGGCCCGCGATTTCGGCGGCAAGCCTTGGAGCCTTGTCCATCACGTCTGCCTGAAAAGCGCGGTCGAGCGCATTCGGCCGGATCGCGTCCTGTTCCACTGTCAGTTCGAGCCCACAGGTCCCTGGTGGGAGTTGAGCCGGGAATTCGTCACCCTCTCCCAAATCGAGGCGCCACAGGAAATCTTCGGGCGGCCGCTTATGCACGTCGCCCATCAGTCGGACGTGGTCCGGCTGCAGAAACTGATCGCGCATGGCGGCATCTATCTCGATGCCGATGTCCTGGTGCAAAAAAACTTCGACGATCTGCTGAACAACTCTACCGTTCTCGGCGAAGAAGGCGAAGGCGCCGAATATGGCATGGCCAACGCCGTAATCCTGGCAGAACCCGATGCGCCTTTCCTGCGCCGCTGGCTTGCCGAATATAAGACCTTCCGCTCCCGCGGGCGGGACGAATATTGGAACGAACATTCCGTGCAATTGCCGGTCCGGCTGGCGCGCGAGCAGGCGCAGGAAATCACCGTGCTGCCCCCCAAAGCCTTGTACTGGCCGTTATGGACGAACGACCATCTCGAGTGGATTTTCCGCTCGACCAATCCCATCCCCCTGGACGGTGTCTATGCAAATCATCTGTGGGAATCCAACGCTTGGCGGTTTCTGGACGACCTGACGCCGGGCAGGGTACGGGCCGTGGAAAGCAATTTCCACTATTGGGCGCGTCCATTCCTGGCCGATCTTCCCGATTCCTATGGCGCTCCTAGCCTGGGCCGGCGCCTGGACAAGATCCGCTACACCGCCTCGAAACGGGCAGCGCAGAAAATCACCGGATTGAAGCGGCGCGCCCGCAACGCCGTCGGACCTGTTTCCCGCGCCATGGAAAAGCTGGCGCAGGTCAACCTGTCCGAAAGCGAGGTCCGCCGCAAAATTTTCCAGGAGGTTTACCAGCGCAATCTTTGGGGAAACGATGGAGGCTCGAAATTCTTTTCCGGCGTGGGCTCACGGGGCAATGCTGCCCAGATCTATGTGCAGCACATGGCGGAATTGCTTGGCGATCATGCCAGGGAACGCAAACGGCCTCTGACAATCGTGGACTTGGGATGCGGCGATTTTCAGGTCGGCCGCGCGCTGCTGGAACGGCTTCCCGGCATGAATTATGTGGGTTGCGACATTGTTCCGGAATTGGTGGCGCACAACAACGCCGTTCATGGCAACAGCAGGATACGCTTTTGCCAGCTCGATCTGGTGTCGGACACTCTTCCTCAGGGCGATGTCTGCCTGGTCCGCCAGGTTCTTCAACATTTGTCCAACGCCGACATCCAGGCATTCTTTGAGCGCGCAGACTATCCCTGGATCTATCTGACCGAAGGGCATCCTGTTCTTCGCACCGGCTCGGTCAATCCCGACAAGCGGGCAGGGCATGAAGTGCGGTTTGACTGGCGAACGGGGCGGGGCCGCGGCGTCGAACTGGACATGCCGCCCTTCAACCTGGCGACGGAGGAGATGTTCCGGGCCGCGGCGCCACAGCATGAAGTGATCATCACGGAACGGGTTTTCATTTCCGGTAAGGCGCAGCCGATGCCATCCGCCCCAGTCTTTGCCAGCGCCCGGCATGGCCGATAGCCCGGCCGGCAGTCTCAGCCGCTCTGCCTTGGTCGGGACCAGCTGGTTGCTGGCCCAGAATGTGGGGACGCGGGTCGTCAGCTTCGCGTCCCAGATCATCCTGGCCAAGCTTCTGGCACCGGGAGATTTCGGCACGATCGGGCTTGCCCTGACGGTGACCACCTTGGCCAGCGTGGTCGCCAACTTCGGCGTGGACGATGTTCTGCTTCAACGCCAGAAGAGCCTGCGGTTCTGGACATCGGCAGCATTCGCAACCAGCCTCGGCCTGGGCATGTTGAGCTTCTTGGGCGTGGTTGCAATCGCACCGGTGGCTGCTTCGATATACCATGCGCCAATTCTGCTGCGGCTGCTGCCGCTGATGGCATTCGCCTTGCCTCTGACCGCGCTATCCACCGTTCCGATGGCGAAAATCCGTGCCGATCTCGATTTCCGCTTTATAGCGGCTTACACAACCGCGGAACTGGCCGGCCTTCAGCTTCTGACCATTGCCCTGGCGGTGCTAGGCTTTGGCGTCTACAGCTTCGCCATTCCGGTACCGGTGATGGCGCTGGCGCGTGCCGTCACCTTTTGGTGGAAGGCGCGGCCAAGACTTGGGCGATTGCGGTTCCTGCAACTTCGCATGATCGGCGCCAACAGTGCCGCCGCATTCGGCACCAAGATACTGACTGCCGCTGTAAGCCAGGGCGACTATTTTGTGTTGGGCCTTGTGGCGTCGAAGTCCGTGGTGGGGGCCTATTTCTTCGCTTTCCGTTTGGCGATCCAGCCGGTGCAACTCCTGGCCGGCAATCTCAGCAATGTGCTGTTTCCCATCCTGGCGCAGCTGCGCAACGAGCCCCGGCGGCAGGGTGAGGCTGCGCTCAAGGCGTCGCGTGTGCTCTCCTATGTTGTGATGCCCTATTGCTTCCTGCAGGCCGCGGTTGCCCGGCCGCTTTTGACGTTGGTGTTCGCGGAAAAGTGGCAGGCCGCTATTCCCCTGGTGCAAATCCTCAGCATCGGGCTGGCGTTTGATGCAGTTTCATGGGTCGCCGGGGCGCTGCTGCAGGCGCGGGGCGAATTTCGCAACTCCTTCCTCTATTCCTGCGTCTTCGCCCCGATCTTCTTTGGCATGGTGACGTTCGGCGCCTTGAGCTTTTCGGGTATGGGTGTGGCGATCGCCGTCAGCCTGTTCTATTTGGCGCTGGCGCCGATCTATTCCTATCGGGTTTTCCGCAAAGTGGGTGTTTCGCCTTCAGCGGTGGCGGGGATATATCTGGCTCCGGTGGCCTTTGCGGCACTGGCGGCTGTTTCGGCGTATCTTTTGGGAGGGGTGATTCCTGCCGGCGATTTGGCCAGGACGACCGTCATTGGGGTTGCAGGCTGTGTGCTTTATCTCGCGCAGCTGCGGCTGTTCGCGCCTGACATGTTCGCCCAGCTACGGGCGCGTGCCCGGGCCTTGATCCTGAAGCGCATTCACGGCGCCGTGGCTGCCCGCCAGGCCTGATCAGACCGCATCCAGGAAGCTGTACTCGTTGGCGCGTACCATGCGTCGCGCCCAGTTGCGCATCACGGCACGTTCGCCGCTTTTGCGCCTGTGAAACAATTCGAAGCGGGTGTAGCGCGCTGCCAGCCTCAGCGGGTTGCTGGTGGCAAGGACCCAGCGGAAGGCCAGTTCCCGCCTGACCGCCGGCACGTCACCGATTCCTTGGAGCAGGGCCCGGGACAATTTCCGGAATTCCTGGGTCAGATCCGCCTTGCCGAAATTGCTGATATGGCCGGAATGGTTGGAAAAGGGTCCGGGATCGAAAGGTTCGAGATTGCCCATTTGGCAGAAGGAGCGGCTGAGAAACAGCGCCACCGACCGGCAAAGCCGGATTTGGTCGGCCAGCTTGGCCACGCTTTCGCTC
>DATBCP010000465.1:0-2167 GCA_036270435.1 Rhizomicrobium sp.
AGACCAACCTCGCCCTGGAAGTGCAACTGACCAAGGAATATCTCGGTCAGACCACGCACCTTGTCTACCTGCCGGTGCTTTTCAAGGAAGTGCTGGATTGGGACACGATGGCCAAAGGCAAGGGCTCGACCGTGGCCAAAGTCATCGATGGCTCCCTGGAGGGCCATGACACGTCGGCGATGGTGGGTGTCTCCAATATCGGCGATGACCGCAATTGGACAGGCGCGCAATTCTCGCAAGCGGACTGGTACGGCTTTGGCCGCCTCGCCTGGAATCCCGACCTCACCTCCGAACAGATCGCGCGCGAATGGCTGGGCATGAGTTTCAGCAACGATTCTGCTTTCGTCAGCGCGGTGATGCCCATGATGATCGCCAGCCGGGAGGCGGTGGTGGATTACATGACGCCGCTGGGATTGCACCATTTGATGGCGACGGGCCATCACTATGGACCGGGCCCCTGGGTCAACGACCTGCCGCGGCCAGAGCAGAATCCTGCCTATTTCCATCGCGCCGACGCCAATGGTCTTGGCTTTGATCGCACACCCACCGGCAGCGGCGCCACCGCGCAATATGCGCCGCCGCTCGCCAAGCTGTTTTCCGGTCCCGACATTCCCGAGCGTTATCTGTTGTGGTTCCAGCATGTCGGTTGGGATCACAAGATGAAATCGGGGCGCACTTTATGGGATGAGTTGGTCGTCCACTACGATCAGGGCGTCGCCACGGTGGCCGGGATGCGCAAGACTTGGGCGGCGATGAAGCCCTATGTGGATGGGGAGCGCTGGTCGCAGGAAGCCGCCTTCCTGGCCATCCAGGAAAAGGAAGCGCAGTGGTGGCGCGATGCCTCGATCGCCTATTTCGAGACGTTCTCGCATAAGCCGATGCCGGCGGGGCATGCCACGCCGCCCCATGACCTAGCCTATTACAAGGCGATCTATTTTCCCTATGCGCCGGGGCGGCCGGGCTACACCGCCGCGCCTTTCCGCAACCAGCCCAAGGACCCGGCGGAGTAGGGAGCTAGCGTCCTATCACCATCACCCGGAAGGTGCCGGGCACCGGCACGGGACGCGGCTTGGGGCGATCGGCGGTGGGGGTGCCGGGCTTGCGGTCGGCGGTCACCACATAAACACGGTGGGATTTCTCATCCAGCTCCATGGTGCGTGCGCCGTCGGCGGTTTTCAGGTCCTGCAGCACGGTGAATTTGTTCGGACTGTCTTCATGGGCAATGGTGAGCGTGCCGGATTCGCCGTTCGAACTGAAGACAAGGCCGGTTGCCGGATCGAAGCGGTTGGCATCCACCCCTTCGCCTATGGGAATTTGCGCCACCACCTTGCCGTTTTTCATGTCCGTGACCGCGATCATCTTGTTGTCGCAGCCGGAGAAAATGCGGCCATGGGCCAGGTCTGCCGCCATGCCGGACGGTTCCTCGCAGGGCGCCAACGGATAATGATGCTTCACCGCGAGCGTCCTGGCATCGAAAGCGACCAGCTCGCTCTTGTCTTCGATATTGACGAAGATGGTTCCGGCGCCGTCGCTGACGGCGGCTTCCGGCTTGCCGCCCAGCGCCACGGTGCCCACGGCCTTGCCGCTCGAGGTGTCCACCGCCGTGGCGTCCTTGCTGGCGCCATTAAAGGTGAAAATGCGCTTGGAGACGGAATCATAAAGAATGCCGTCCGGCCGCGTGCCGACGGCAATTTCGGCGATCTTTGAAAGGCTCTTGCCGTCAATAACGGCGATGCGGTTGGCGCCGCCTTCGCTGACATAGGCGCGCCCGCCGGCAAAGGCGGTGCCATGGATGCCTTGCAGGCCCCCAATGTCGCCGACCTGCTTGCCAGTCGCGGGGTCCACCACCATCACATGACTGCCGCGGGTGATGAACAGACGCCCGCTGTCGGGATCGAGATTGAGGTAATCCCACCCGCCTTCGCCGCCCAAGGTATAGCTGTTCAGGACGCGATAGGGGGTTTGGGCAAAAGCCGCTCCCGTCAGCATTATGACAGTGGCGCAACACATCGCGAATGTGACTCGCATCGAAGCCTCCCGGTTTTGCCTGATTCTCTCACGAGCGGCTGACCACGGGCCAGTCAGCGTGAACGGCTCGGCCGGATAAATTTTCCCAATGTCGGCCGTGGTTTGGGTGAAGGGCCCATCGTTCCGGCGCGTCGCTTAC
>DATBCP010000466.1:0-4434 GCA_036270435.1 Rhizomicrobium sp.
CGGCTGCATGGCATCGAAGTGGACGGCGGCTTCATCTGGCAGGTCTATGGCACCCAGGACCCCAAAAAGCCGGGCTATGAGGGCTACACGCCGGGGTTGATCAAATACGACATCAAGACGGGCGAGCCCGTGCTGTTCGTGGATTTCGTGCCGGGCTCCTGCGACATGCATGATGTCTGCGTGTTGGATGGGCAACTCTATGGCGTGGATGCGGGCGAGCATCCGGGCTGGCCGATCGACGACAAATATGCGCGGCCCGGCTTTCCCGAGTTGAACAGTCCCAGCGGCGGCTACGTGTTCAAGATAGATGTCATTTAAGGTTTGCTGCGGCGCGGCGCTGTCCCGACCCGGCCCTTGCTGAATCCGGCGGCCCCGGCATACTGGCCAAAAGTTCATAAGGGGAAGACGATGGCGGCGTTTGATGCACTGAAGGGATGGTCGTCGACCGCCAAGCATACGGTGACGGCAGGCTATCTGGCCTGGACACTGGATGCCTATGACTTCTTCCTGCTGACCCTGGTGTTCAAGGATATTGCCGCCCAGTTCGGCACCTCCATCACGGAAGTTGCGGTGGCGACCATGCTGACGCTCGCCTGCCGGCCGATCGGCGCCTTCATCTTCGGCCGGCTTGCCGACCGTTACGGCCGCCGCCCCATCCTGATGCTGGACATCGCGCTTTATTCGCTTCTGAGCTTCCTGATCGCCTTCACGCCGGGGATTTTCGTCTTTTACATCGCCTGCGCCGCTTTCGGCGTGGCGATGGGCGGGGTGTGGGGCATCTGTGCCTCGCTCTCCATGGAAACCATCAAGCCCAGCGCCCGCGGTTTTGTTTCGGGCCTGTTGCAGTCGGGCTATCCCAGCGGCTTCCTGATTTCGGCGGTGATCTTCGGTTACCTTTATCCCGTCATCGGCTGGCGCGGCATGTTCATGGTCGGCGTCATTCCGGCGGTGCTGCTGATCGTCTACATCTATTTCTTCGTGCCGGAGTCGCAGCATTTCAGCCGCGACCAGGCCAAGAGCGCGTCCTCTTCCACCCTCAGCATCCTGCGCGCCCATGGCAAGGTGGCGATTTTCGCCATCATCCTGATGACCGGCTTCAATTTCTTCAGCCATGGTACCCAGGACGTCTACACCACCTTCCTGCGCGTGCAGCATGGCTTCGATCCGCCCACCGTCAAGAATGTGCTGGTGATCGCCAATATCGGTGCCATCATCGGGGGGCTGTTCTTCGGCTCCTTCAGCCAGAGCTTCGGGCGCCGCAAGACCATCATCCTGGTCACCCTGCTGGCCCTGCCGGTGATCTATTTCTGGTCGCATGGCACGACCCCGGTGGCATTGGCGCTGGGCGCCTTCCTGATGCAGATCTGTGTGCAGGGGGCCTGGGGCGTGGTCCCGGCGCATCTCAACGAACTGGCGCCGGCCGCCGCGCGCGGCACCTTCGCCGGCACCTGTTACCAGTTGGGCAATTTGATCGCGGCGGTCAACAATCCATTGCAGTCGGCCATCGCGGAACATACCGGCGGCGATTACAGCCTGGCGCTGGCGATCGTCGCGACCTGTGCGGCGCTCTTGATCGCCACGCTGGCCTGGCTGGGGCCCGAAGCCCATAATGTCGAGATGGGCCGCGCCGTCCCGGTTTCGGAATAGGCAGATAGACAAGAGGGGAGACAATCATGCGCAAATTCCTGTTGGGTGCGGTGATCGCCATTCTGGCGACACCGGCGATGGCGCAAACCACCATCAAGGTCATCACGCCCGCCGTCACCGCCAATGCCGGGTTGCGCGACCTGGCGATGGGCTTCGAAAAGGAGCAGGGGATCAAGGTCGAGATCCAGGTCCTCAACATGGGCAAGATGGTGGACGAGCTGAAAGGCGGCAATCCGCCTGCCGACATCGTGTTTTTGCCTTATGCCCTGATGGACCAGGCCCAGACCGACAAGAATATCGCCCCCGGCAGCCGGATGAATATCGGGCGGGTGCGCATCGGGCTTGCCGTGCACAAGGGCGATCCCACGCCCGACATCTCCACCGTCGACAAGCTGGCGGCGGTGCTGAAGGCGGCCGACAGTGTGATGTATTCCGATCCCACTTCGGGCAGCATGGAGGCGCGTATCATCGACGGCATGCTGAATGCCCATCCGGAATTCGCCGGGGTCAAGCGCAAGATCAGCCGCAATGGCGAAGGCGGTCAGGCGGTGGCGCGGGGCGAAGGCCAGATGGCGCTGCAGCTGATCTGCGAGATCCTCAATCATCCCGACGCGCTGAGCAATGTTGGGCCGGTGCCGGATTCGCTGGGGGCCTGGATCGACTCCGCTGCGGCGGTGACGGCGCGTGCGCCCCATCCCAAGGAAGCGGCGCAATTCCTGAAATATGCCACCCAGCCCGGTACCTATTCGCTGTGGCTGGGCAAAGGCCTGGAAAGGGCGAAGTGACATGATGCACAGGCGTCATTTTCTGGCGGGCAGCGCGGTGGCGGCGTTGGGCACGTCGATTGCGGAAGCGGCGGCGCCCCAATCTTCCAAGGATCTTTCCGACATTCCCATTATCGACACCCATGTGCATCTGTTCGACTCCCGCAGGCCCCAAGGCGTGCCCTATGCCGGTTCGCCGGAATGGGCCAAGGAGAAGAAGGGCGTGGCGCTGCCGTCCACCTATCGCGCCTATGCCGAGCCGTTGAACATTGTCGGCGCCATCGAGCTGGAGGCCAGCCCCTGGATCGAGGACAATCTCTGGGTCCTGGAACAGGAACATACCGATCCCTTGTTCGTCGGTACGGTGGGCGACCTGGAACCGGAAAAGCCCGAATTCGCGGAGATCTATGCCCGCTTCCGCAAAGACCCCCTGTTTCTGGGCATCCGCTGCGGCAAGATCTGGAACCGCGACGTCGGCAAGCAGGTGGACGATCCCAAATTCATCGACGGCCTCAGGCGCGTGGCCGATGCCGACCAGGTGATGGACAGCGCCAATCCCGACATCGATTTGTTGCAGACCATGGTGAAGATCAACGACAAGATCCCCGCCTTGCGGATCATGATCGATCACCTGCCGTCCTTCGATCCCGCGCCGGAACAGCAAAAGGCCTATGAGGATGTGCTGAAGGAAATCCATGGCCGCCCCAATATCTGGGCGAAATTGTCCGAGATCGACCATCGCACCATGAAGGCCCGCGGGCTGGCGGCGCACAAGGCGCGGATGGACCAGTTGATGGAGGCGTTCGGCGAAGACCGGGTGGTGTTCGGCAGCGACTGGCCCAACAGCTGGGGCACCGCTACGCCGGCTCAGATCGTGGACATTGCGCGCGCCTATTTCGCCACCCGCTCGCGCGCGGCGGCGGAGAAATACTTCTGGAAGAATTCGCTGGTCTTCTACAAGTGGAAGAAGCGGGCGAAGAATCAGCCTTCTCTATAGTTGTTGTCATGCCCGTCCCCCGGTCCGCGCGAGAGCCACGGCCGGAGGATAAACTCCAGCGGGCATCCAACTTCAACATTCACGCCTACATGAAAGTTAGATTCCCGCTTACGCGGGAATGACAAGTTTTGGAATCAGCTAAGCCGCCTGCAATTCTCTCGCCAGCATCCGCACCAACTCCGCCGCCGGCATCGGGCGCGACAAGGGCGCACCCATGGCGGGCGTGGAGGTGCCGGCCATGGGCGCCTGAAAGATCGGCCATTCCAGGCCGATCCTTTCCAGCAGATTTGTCATCTCAACGTGGCTGCGCCGTGGTCCGCAGGTAAGGCTTGTGGGTCTTGTAGCCCGGGAACAGCTTGTCCGCCTCATCATTGGAGACCGCGCCGGTGATGATCACATCGCCGCCCTGTTTCCAATCGGCCGGCGTCGCCACCTTGTGCTTGGCGGTGAGCTGCATGGAGTCGATCACCCGCAAAATCTCCGCGAAATTGCGGCCCGTGGTCATCGGGTAGACCAGCACCAGCTTGATCTTCTTGTCCGGGCCGATGATGAAGACGTTGCGCACCGTGGCATTGTCGGCCGGGGTGCGGCCTTCCGAGGTGCCGGGCGCATCCGCAGGCAGCATGCCGTAGAGCTTGGACACTTTCAGGTCGGTGTCGCCGATCATGGGGAAGTTGGGGCCCATGCCTTGGGTTTCCAGGATGTCGGCGGCCCATTTGTCGTGATTGTTGACCGGATCGACTGACAGGCCCAGCACCTTGACGCCGCGCTTGTCGAATTCGCCCTTGAGCTTGGCGACCGCACCCAGTTCGGTGGTGCAGACCGGGGTGAAATCCTTGGGGTGGGAGAAGAACAACACCCAATTGTCGCCGGCCCAATCATAGAAGTGCAGCTTGCCTTCGGTGGAGTCGGCGGTGAAATCGGGCGCGGTTTCGTTGATGGCGAGCGGCATGGTTGTCTCCTTGAATTGGCTCCAATATGGCCTGGAGCCTAGCGCAGGAGCATCGTGCCTGTCAGCCGTGTCAG
>DATBCP010000467.1:0-9692 GCA_036270435.1 Rhizomicrobium sp.
CACCTATTGTGCGGAAGGCCAGGGCAATGCCTCTGTGGCCGCCGCCGCCCAGTCCTCCAAAACGACGATCACCCAAGCCGGCAATATGGAAGGCAAGGAAGTACGTTTCGGTGTCGCCAATTCGGTCCTCTGGGCCACCACCACCACCGATGCTTCCAACGGTAGCGTCAATTCCATGCATGACAGTTTCACGCCTTTGGGCGGCATGATGCCGATCATCAACATCGAGTTGGGCGAGATCGTGTTTGGCGGCGTGGGTTCGGGCCTTTACGGCATGCTGTTATGGGCGGTCGTGGCCATGTTCGTGGCGGGCCTGATGGTGGGCCGCACCCCGGAATATCTGGGCAAGAAGATCGAGGCCAAGGAGGTCAAGATGTCCATGCTGGCCATCCTGGTCCTGGCCTTCTCCATCCTGGGATTCACCGCGCTGGCTTCCGTGGTCAAGGCGGGCCTGGCGGGGCCGCTGAACAGCGGACCGCACGGCTTCAGCGAAATCCTCTATGCCTTCAGTTCGGCCACCGGCAACAATGGCAGCGCCTTTGCGGGACTATCGGCTAATACCGTCTTCTACAACACCACGTTGGGCTTTGCGATGCTGATGGGCCGCTTCCTCTTCATCGTGCCGATGATGGCGGTGGCGGGATCGCTGGCGGCCAAGAAGATCGTGCCGGCGTCGGCGGGCACCTTTCCCACCCATGGCGGGCTGTTCGTCGGGCTGTTGACCGGTGTGATCCTGATCGTGGGTGGCTTGACCTTCTTCCCGGCTCTGTCGCTGGGCCCCATCGTCGAGCACCTGGCGATGCAGGCCGGCACCTTCTTCTGAGAAAAAGCATGACCAAACATCCCAAGACCCAAGCCAATACGCTGGACCGCGCCATCCTGTTGCCGGCCATCGGCAGCGCTTTCAAAAAGCTGGATCCCCGGGCGATGGCGCGCAATCCGGTGATGTTCGTGGTAGAGGTGACCGCCACGTTCACCACCTTCCTGTTCCTGCGCGATCTCTTCCGGGGCCAGCCGCATCTGGCTTTCGCCTTCCAGATCAATCTCTGGCTCTGGTTCACCGTCCTGTTCGCCAATTTCGCGGAAGCGGTGGCCGAGGGCCGCGGCAAGGCCCAGGCCGAGACCTTGCGCCGGACCCGTTCCGACACCATCGCCAAGGTGCTGGCCGACCAGGTTTCCAAGGTCTATTCCAAGAAGCCGGCCCAGCTGCTGGCGCGCGGCGACCTGGTGCTGGTGGAGCCCGGCGACATCATCCCCTCCGACGGCGATGTGGTGGAAGGTGTGGCCAGTGTGGATGAAAGCGCCATCACCGGTGAAAGCGCGCCTGTCATCCGCGAGTCCGGCGGCGACCGTTCCGCTGTGACCGGTGGTACACGCGTGCTGTCGGATTACATCGTGGTCAGGATCACCGCCACCCGCGGCTCAACCTTCCTGGATCGCATGATCGCCCTGGTGGAAGGGGCGGAGCGGCAGAAGACCCCCAACGAGATCGCCCTGAATATCCTTCTCGCCGGCCTGACCATCATCTTCGTCTTGGCCGTGGCGACGATTCCTGCTTATGCGGCTTATGCGGGCGGCGCCATCACCGTGCTGGTGCTGGTGGCCCTGTTCGTCACTTTGATTCCCACCACCATCGGCGCCCTGCTCTCGGCCATCGGCATTGCCGGCATGGACCGGCTGGTACGGTTCAATGTGCTGGCCATGTCGGGACGCGCGGTGGAAGCGGCGGGTGATGTGGACACGCTGCTCTTGGACAAGACTGGCACCATCACCTTGGGCAACCGCCAGGCCAGCCAGTTCCTGCCGCTGGAAGGCGTCAGCGAACAGGAGTTGGCGGAAGCTGCCTTTCTTGCGTCCCAGGCGGACGAAACGCCGGAAGGCCGCTCCATCGTGGCCCTGGCACAAACCAAGTACGGCATCACGGATGCCAAGATCAAAGGGACCTTCGTGCCCTTCACCGCCCAGACACGGTTGTCGGGCATCGATTCCATCAACGGCTCCATCCGCAAGGGCGCGGTGGATGTGGTACTGCAATGGTCGGGCCTATCCCTATCGGGCGCGGCGCTCACCACCATCGCCGATCGCATCGCCAAGACCGGCGGCACGCCCTTGGCGGTGGCGCGGGACAAACGGCTTTTGGGCGTGATCCACCTGAAAGACATCGTCAATGGCGGCATCCGTGAGCGCTTTTCGTCCCTGCGCCAGATGGGCATCCGCACAGTGATGATCACCGGCGACAATCCGCTCACCGCCGCCGCCATCGCCGCCGAGGCGGGGGTGGATGATTTCCTGGCCCAGGCGACGCCGGAGAACAAGCTGAGCTTGATTCGCGAGGAGCAGGCCAAGGGCAAGCTGGTCGCCATGTGCGGCGACGGCACCAATGACGCGCCCGCACTGGCCCAGGCCGATGTCGGCGTGGCGATGAACACCGGCACCATGGCGGCGCGCGAGGCGGGCAATATGGTGGATCTGGATTCCGATCCCACCAAGCTGATCGAGATCGTGGAGATCGGCAAGCAGCTGTTGATGACCCGCGGCGCGCTCACGACTTTCTCCATCGCCAACGACGTGGCCAAGTATTTCGCCATCATTCCGGCCATGTTCCTGGCCTTTTATCCGCAGCTTCAGGCGCTGAACATCATGGGCTTGCATTCGCCCCAAAGCGCCATCCTGTCGGCGATCATCTTCAATGCGTTGATTATCGTCGCGCTGATCCCGCTGGCGCTGAAGGGCGTGAAATACCGTCCGGAAGGGGCGGGCGTCGTCCTGCGCCGCAACCTGCTGGTCTTTGGGTTGGGCGGGATCATCGTGCCCTTCATCGGCATCAAGGCCATCGACTTGATCGTCACTGCTTTCGGTTTGGCTTAGGAGCGTTGGCGAGGTCCGTGGCGGCAGCGTACGGACGAGCGACCCAAAAAAGGAATCCGCCATGCAACACATCCGTCCCGCCATCATGATGATCCTGGTGATGACTCTCATCACAGGGCTGTTCTATCCGCTGGCCTTCACGGCGCTGGCGGGCGTGATCTTCCCGCATCAGGCGACCGGCAGCCTGGTCATGATCGATGGCAAGGTGATCGGCTCGGACGTGATCGGCCAGCAATTCACCAGCGCCAAATATTTCCATGGCCGCCCCTCGGCGGCTGGCAATGGCTATGACGCGGCCAACAGCTCGGGCTCCAATTTCGCCCCCACGGCGAAAAAGCTGAAAGACCGCATCGCCGCTGACACCGCCAAGCTGCATGCCGAAAATCCCGCCATGCCGGTGCCCGACGATCTGGTCACGGCTTCGGCCAGCGGACTGGACCCGGATATCAGCCCAGCGGGGGCGCTGTTCCAGGTGCCGCGGGTGGCGAAAGCACGGGGCTTGGCGGAAGCAGACGTCCGAACGCTGGTGCAAGACCATGTCGAGAACCGGCTTTTCGGCATCCTGGGCGAGCCGCATGTCAATGTGCTGAAGCTCAACCTTGCGTTGGACGCATACGCTCCAAGCAGGAAAAGCACGGGCAACAGGGCTAATCTCCCCGCCGCATGACGGACACCGATGCGCGCCCTTCGCCGGACGCCTTGCTCAAGCAGGCGGGGCAGGCGGGGCGTGGCCGGCTGAAGATCTTCCTGGGGGCGGCGCCCGGCGTGGGCAAGACCTATGAGATGCTGGTTCAGGCCCGCCGCCGCAAGCTGGATGGCGTGGATGCTGTCATCGGCGTGGTGGAAACCCATGGCCGGGTCGAGACCGATCTCCTCACCAAGGGTATAGAGATCGTCCCCAAGAAGCGCGTGCTCTATAAGGGCCGAGTGCTCGCGGAGATGGATTTGGACGCCGTCCTGCAGCGCCGCCCGCGCTTGGCGCTGGTGGACGAGCTGGCCCATGACAACGTGCCCGGCAGCCGCCATCCCAAACGCTATCTGGATGTCGAGGACCTGCTGGCGGCGGGGATCGATGTCTATACCACCCTCAATGTGCAGCACATCGAAAGCCTCAACGACGTGGTGGCCAAGATCACCCATGTACGGGTGCGCGAGACGGTGCCGGATTCCATTCTCGACCGCGCGGACGATATCGAACTGGTGGACCTGACCCCGGAAGACCTGCTGCAACGGTTGCGGGAGGGCAAGGTCTATATGCCGGAAGCCGCCGAGCGCGCCCGGCAGAACTATTTCGTGGCCGGCAATCTGGCGGCCTTGCGCGAGCTGGCGCTGCGCCGCACCGCCCAGCGGGTGGACGCGCAGATGGTCGATTATATGCGCGCCCATGCCATCTCCGGTCCCTGGGAGGCCAGCGAGCGGCTGCTGGTGGCGGTGAATGCCAAGCCGGGTGGGGCGGCGGCGGTCCGCTATGCCCGGCGGTTGGCCGACCGGCTGCGCGCCTCCTGGACGGCGGTCCATGTCGAGACCGGCTTGAGCCAGAGCGAGGCGGAACGCGACCGCGTTGCACAGCTTCTCAGGCTGGCGGAGCGCATGGGCGGGATGGCCGCCACCGTGCCGGCGGCCGGCGAGGCGGAGGGCGCGTTGCAATTCGCCCGCGCCAACAACATCACCCATATCGTGATCACCGCGTCCCGCGGCTCGCGCTGGTTGGAATTTCTGCGTCCGTCCATGGCGCAAGAGATCATCCGCCAGGCCGGGGATATCAGCGTGCATGTGGTGCCGGAACGGGGCGGAAAAGACGACATCGCCAAGGCGCCCACATCCGGACGCGTGCCCCTCGAACCGCGGGCCTTTGCCGGCAGCCTGCTGTTCAGCGCCATCGCCCTGGGCGTTGGCCTTCTGCTGCGCCAAACCCTGGCGGTGTCGAACGTCGCGCTGGTGCTGCTGGTGGCGGTGTTGGCCAGCGCCGTGGCCTATGGCCTGATGCCATCCTTGTTTGCGGGCCTGGTCTGCGCGCTGGCCTATAATTTCTTCTTCCTGCCGCCGCTTTACACCTTCACCATCGCCGATCCCGAGAATGTGATCACGCTGTTGGTGTTCGTGTTGGTGGCTGCCATTGCCTCCAACCTGACGGCGCGGGTGAGGACCCAGGCCATTGTCGCCCGCCAGCGCGCCGCCACGACCGAAGACCTGTATCGCTTCAGCCGAAAGCTGGCGGGCATCGCCACGCTGGACGACTTGCTATGGGCCACGGCCTATCAGGTGGCCCATATGCTGCGGCTGCATGTGGTGCTGCTGATGCCGGATGGGGGCAACCTGCAAGTGCGGGCCGGCTATCCGCCGGAAGACACGCTGGATGAGGGCGACCTGGCCGCCGCCAAATGGGCCTTTGAAGAAGGCCATGAAGCCGGACGTGGCTCCGACACCTTGCCCGGCGCACGCCGGCTGTTCCTGCCCATGCGCACGGCGCGCGGCGTGGTGGCGATCATCGGCCTGGACAGTGAAAAGGACAATAAGCGGACCGAGCAACGCGGAGCCACGCTTCTAAATCCCGACCAGCGCCGTTTGCTGGACTCCCTGTCCGACCAGACGGCGCTGGCGATAGAACGCCTGCACCTGGCCAGCGAAATGGACCAGGCGCGCATGTCGGCGGAGACGGAAAAATTGCGCTCGGCCCTGCTGACCTCGATCAGCCACGACCTGCGCACTCCGCTGGCATCCATCCTGGGATCGGCCACCAGCCTGAAACAATATCGCGGCCAGCTCAGCGATTGCGACCAGGCCGAGCTGTTGCGCACCATCCAGGAAGAGGCCGAACGCCTCAATCATTTCATCGCCAATCTGTTGGACATGACGCGGCTGGAGTCCGGTGCGCTGGTTCCCAATATGGAGCTGATCGACCTGGCCGATGTGGTTGGCTCGGTTTTGCGCCGCGCGCCGCTCGAGCAGCATCGCGTGAGCTTGGAACTGGAGCCGGACCTGCCCATGCTGCGGCTCGATCCGGTGCTGTTCGAGCAGGTGCTGTTCAACATCCTGGACAACGCCACGAAATACGCCCCGCCGGGCACCGCCATCGCGCTGCACGCCAGGAAAACCGGCAACAGTGTGATCATCCAGATCCTGGACGGAGGGCCGGGCCTGCCGGATGAGGATCGCGAGCGGGTGTTCGACAAATTCTACCGGGTGCGGGCGGCCGACAAGAAGCGCGCCGGTACGGGTTTGGGCCTGGCCATCGCCCGCGGCTTCATGGAGGCGATGGGCGGCACCATCACCGCTTCAAATCGCAGTGACCAGGGCGGGGCCATGTTCACCCTGACTGTTCCTGCCAATTCCGCCGGGACCCCATCATGACTCCCTTGCGTATCCTGATCGTGGACGATGAACCGCCGATCCGACGTTTCCTGCGCACCGCCCTGGCGGCACAGGATTATCGCGTCGAGGAAGCCGGCGACGGCGAAACCGCGCTGGAATTTCTCAAGCGCAATCCTGTGGACTTGGTCATTCTCGATCTTGGCCTGCCGGGCATGGACGGGTTGGAGGTGATCCGGCGGCTGCGGGCGGAAGGAACGGCGATGCCCATCGTCATCCTCTCCAGCCGCGATGATGAAGCCGGCAAGGTGACGGCTCTGGACCTGGGCGCCGACGACTATGTGTCAAAGCCCTTCGGGATGGAGGAGTTGTCAGCCCGCATCCGCGCCGCCTTGCGTCACCGCCTGCAGCAGGCCGGCGAAAAGCCGCTGTTCAAGAGCGGCGAGCTGGCGGTGGACCTGGTGCGGCGGATCGTGACGGTCAAGGGCGAGGAGGTGAAGTTGACGCCTCGGGAATACGATTTGCTGCGCCTTCTGGTCAGCCATGCCGGCAAGGTGCTGACCCACAAATTCCTTCTCAGGGAAGTATGGGGCGGCGAGAGCGATGTCCAATATCTGCGGATCTATATCCGCACCTTGCGCCAGAAGCTGGAAGCCGATCCGGAGCAGCCGAGTTTGATTCTGACGGAGCAGGGTGTGGGTTACAGGTTGAGAGCGGCGGATTGATGGGCTTGGTAGAAAATAGAAAATTGTCATGCCCGCGAAAGCGGGCATCCAACTTTCTATTTTGCCCGGTGACAGAAGTTGGATTCCCGCTTGCGCGGGAATGACATTGCTCTTTTTTGAAAGCGAGCCTCGCCGAAGCTGAAAGAAGCTAATCCTTCTTCTTCCTCTTCCCCTTCCGCCCGTCGCCTTTGCCCAACCCGATCTTCTTGGCGAAGTCGCTGCGCTTCTGGGCATAATTGGGCGCGACCATGGGATAATCCGCGGGCAGGTTCCAGCGTTCGCGATATTCGCTGGGCGACAGCTTGTAGCGCGAGCGCAGGTAGCGCTTGAGCATCTTGAGCTTCTTGCCGTCCTCCAGGCAGACAATATAGTCCGGCTGCACCGACTTCTTCACCGCCACGGCCGGGGCGCGCGGCAGGGTGCGCTCTTCGGAGCCGGCAAAACCGCCCAAGGTGGCGTGAACATTCTTGATAATGGCCGGCAGCTCATGCGCCGCGACCGGATTCCTGCTGACATAGGCCGAGACGATTTCGGTCACCAGTTTGAGGATGTCGTCCTCATTGTCCTTGCCCATATCCACCGCTCAATGTTGTCGCATGCCATAAGGCTTGCCCCTGGGGCCGCCCGCGCTTGCATAGGAAATCTCAGCTTTTCCCGGTGCTTGCAAGAAGGGCCTCCAATCTTACTTAAACCGCTAGATTTGGTGCCAGGGAAGGGGTAAATCCGCCATTCCTGCGCGGGGGCGCTATACTCAGGTTCCCCCCCGTCCAGTTGTAGAGGCCCAGAAAGGTAAATTCGCATGTCGGCTGCCGCCAACCCCATGGACCAGAATTCCGGCTATTTCACCCGCGGCCTGGAAGCCGCCGATGCCGAAGTCTTCCATAGCATCCAGGACGAACTGAACCGCCAGCGGGACAAGATCGAGCTGATCGCCTCCGAGAATATCGTCTCCAAGGCGGTGCTGGAGGCGCAAGGCTCCGTCCTGACCAACAAATATGCCGAGGGCTATCCCGGCAAGCGCTATTATGGCGGTTGCGAATATGTCGACGTGACCGAGCAGCTGGCCATCGGCCGGGCCCGCCGGCTGTTCGACGCGGCCTTTGCGAATGTCCAGCCGCATTCCGGGGCCAATGCCAACCAGGCGGTGTTCTATGCCCTGCTGTCGCCCGGCGACACCTTCATGGGCCTGGACCTGTCGGCCGGCGGCCATCTCACCCACGGCCATCCCGCCAACTTTTCCGGCAAGTGGTTCAAGCCGGTGCCCTATACCGTGCGCCGTGACGACCAGCGCATCGACATGGACCAGGTTCGTGCGCTGGCCCGCGAACACAAGCCCAAGCTGATCATCACCGGCGGCTCGGCCTATGCCCGGGTCATCGATTTCGCCGCTTTTCGCGAGATATGCGACGAGGTTGGCGCGCTGTTGATGGTGGACATGGCGCATTTTGCCGGCCTGGTGGCGGGGGGCGTGCATCCCAATCCGGTGCCGTTTGCCGATGTGGTGACCACCACCACCCACAAGACCCTGCGCGGTCCGCGCGGCGGCATGATCCTGTCGCGCAGCGAGGAGATCGGAAAGAAGATCAATTCGGCGGTATTCCCCGGCCTGCAAGGCGGCCCGCTGATGCATGTGATCGCGGCCAAGGCCGTGGCCTTCGGGGAAGCGCTGAAGCCCGAATTCAAGACCTATGCCCGCAATGTGGTGGAGAATGCCAAGGCGCTGGCCGATGTGCTGAAATCCAGCGGGCTGGACATCGTCACCGGCGGCACCGACACCCATCTGATGCTGGTGGACCTGCGCCCCAAGGGTGCCAAGGGGCGTCCCACCGAGCATTCTCTGGACCGTGCCGGTATCACCTGCAACAAGAACGCCGTGCCGTTCGACACGGAAAAAGCGGTCGTCACCTCTGGCATCCGGCTGGGCTCGCCGGCCGGTACCACCCGCGGCTTCGGTACTGGCGAATTCCGCGAGATCGGCAAGCTGATCGTGGAAGTGGTGGACGCCGTGGCCAAAAATGAATCCGGCGACGCCCAGGTCGAACAGAGCGTGGCGCGCCGGGTCAAGGATCTCTGCACCCGCTTTCCGATCTATCCATAACAATAAGGGGAAACCATGCGCTGCCCTTTCTGCGGACATGACGACAGCCAGGTGAAGGACAGCCGCCCTTCCGAAGACAATTCCGCCATCCGCCGCCGCCGCCATTGTCCCGAATGCGGCGGCCGGTTCACGACGTTTGAGCGGGTGCAGCTGCGCGAGTTGATCGTGGTCAAGAAAAGCGGCCGCCGCGAGTCCTTCGACCGCGACAAGCTGGAGCGCTCCATCAACCATGCCTTGCGCAAGCGTCCGGTGGAGCGGGAGCGGGTGGACCGCATGGTCACCGGCATTGTGCGCCGCCTGGAATCCATGGGCGAGAATGAGATCGCCGCCAATGTGATCGGCGAGCTGGTGATGCAGGCCCTGGCCAGCCTGGACAAGGTGGCTTATGTGCGCTTTGCCTCGGTCTATAAGAATTTCCGCGAAACCCGCGACTTCGAGGCGCTGATCGGCGAACTCGAAGGCGAAGATCTGAAGTAGCTATTTAATGAACCCCCTCTGGCCTTCGCAACTTTGCCGTGGTGCTCGGCTCTCGCCTGCGCGCCACGGCGTTGCTACGGCCATCTCCCCCTTTCCTTGCTTCGCAAGAAGGGGGAGGCGGGCCTGAGTTTTCGTGAGATGAGATTGTTGCCTGGCTATGAATGACCATAACCAAGCGGATGCCCGCCATGCCGCGCGGCTTGGCGCGGTGCAGG
>DATBCP010000468.1:0-5606 GCA_036270435.1 Rhizomicrobium sp.
CCATGTGCCGCAGGTGATCGGCGCCGCCAGGCGGTATGAGATTTCCGGCGATCACCGTTTTCATGACGTGGCGCATTTCTTCTGGCACAGCGTGGCGGACCGCAGGAGCTACGCCACCGGCGGCTCATCCTGCCGCGAGAACTGGCTCGCGCCGGCCGGGCGCCTGTCGGAAGAATGGGCGGCGGGCCAAAGCCACCAGGAATGCTGTTGTTCCTACAATATGATGCGGCTGACGCGGCATCTGTTCGCTTGGGACCCGCAAGCGTCTTACATCGACTATTACGAGCGCAACCTGCTCAACCATCGGCTGGGCACCATCCGGCCCGACGGCATGAACCAGTATTTCATTTCGCTCACCCCAGGTGCCTGGCGCACCTGGGGCGGCGAGAGAGATACCTTCTGGTGCTGCAATGGAACCGCGGTGGAGGAATATAACAAGCTCACCGACACCATCTATTACAATGACGGTGCCGACCTGTGGGTGAACCTTTTCCTTCCGTCCGCGCTGGACTGGAAGGAAAAGGGACTGCGCATCACACAGACCACGCGCTTTCCCGAGGAAGCGCGCACGCAATTGACCATCGAGGCCGCGCCGGCAAAAGCCCTTGCCATCAATCTGCGGATTCCCGGCTGGGCGCGGCAGGACACGCAAGTGCTGGTGAATGGCAAGGCAGTGGATGTTTCGCCGGTCCCGGGCAGCTATCTGCGTCTTCGCCGGCAATGGAAGAAGGGGGACAGAATCGCACTGGTGATGCCGATGCATCTGACCAGCGAGCCCTTTGCGGACAATCCGGCCATTCAGGCTGTGATGTACGGTCCGCTGGTCCTGGCGGGGCAGTTTCCACTGGGCAGCGTGCCGATGCCCGATGTCAAACCGCACGGACCCGATGTGGCGGCATCGCCGGTCGCCATTCCATCGCTGGCGGTTGGCACGCGGGCACCGCGGGAATGGCTGGAGCCGGACGGACCGCTGACCTGGCGCAGCAAGGGGATCGCGCAAGCGGTCGTGCTGAAACCCTTCTACAAGAGCGAGGGGCGCTACACCGTCTATTGGCAGACGGTGTAAGGACTTTCACGGCGGCCCCAACCGTTTCGGCATGGGCGGCGGCTGATTGCGGCGCCAACGCTCCTCGGAAATTCGCGCGCGCGCTGCTTGCGCCCGCTGCTGTTCCGCCATCGACTGATGCATCATGCATTTCGCCACCTGATCGGCGCCGGCGCAGTTCGGCGCCCAATCCCGCTCCGCCTTTTCTTCCGTCCACAGGGCCTCGTCCTTGGCATGGGAGCGCGGCTGCTCCACCAAATCCTGATCAGGCTTGGGCGCAAGCGCCAAAGGCGGGCATTTGGCCCGGTCTTGCGGTGACAGCTGTGCCATCGCTTCAGGCGTGCAACCGGACAAGGCGCGGCCGATCGCCTCCAAGGGCGAAATCGGCCCCGGCGCGACGCCGGTGATGCCGGGATTGGGCAGCGGCGGCGCGGTGAGGGGCGGCGGCAGAGACGTTGTCGCGCGTGGGACAGTGCGGCGAACAGGCGGCCGTTCCGCCGGCAGCCGCGCCAGGGGCCGCAACAACAGCAGCATTTCGCGCGCCCGTTCCTTTTGTGCGTGGGGCGTCAAAAGGAAATGCGCGAACAGCAGGACGAAAATCAGTTGAAGGAGTAGAGCCGCCACGGCCGTGGCAGTCCGTTCCAGCGTTCTGGTCAATCAGCCTCACCGCGTCTGTGAGGCGTGCGCAATTGTGCTTGCGTCACGGCCTGAACGCCCACCGCCGGTTCTCCCATATCCTTTTTCCGTCTGCCGGGCCAGCGGCGTCGTTGACGGGCCGTCAGTCCGCGACCTTCTCCCAAACCTCGTTCTCGGTCAGGATTTCGAACGGTCCTTCCAGGTGGGGATGTCGGTAATCCGACGCACCCATCACCCCGTCCGCCTGCACGCCGTCGCTGGAGAGCGGCAGCGCGATGCGTTCGCCCTCGACAAAGCGCCCCGCCTGTTTGAACAGCTTGCCGGCGCTGCGATAGCCCATCACCTCTCTCACCACCCGCGTCAAATAACGGTGTACCCAAAGGTAATCCTGGGCGGAATGGGCATCGTCCAAAGGCAGTCCGCGGAGATTCTTGCCAAGCCCCTTGGTGATGCGATCGCCCGCCAGCCGACCAGTGAAACGTCCGGTCACGGCGTCATAGCGATAGACCCAGATCAGACTGAGCTGTGTCCCCAATTCGTCGAGGGTCATGCGTTCCCAAACAGGCAGCGGATCGGCACCCCGCGCACGGGCCCACAACTGCGCCACCTCTTGCAGCGCCGGCGAGACGATCGCCTGGGAAAAGGCATCGAAGCTCATGAAATCCGGACCTGCCTGGTCGATAGCTGTTTGGTTTTGGTCATGTGAAGCGAAGGGTGGCCTGTTCCGCAACATTCCAGGCGGTTCCGCCTGCGAAATCTCGCCTCCCACCAATCCGGAACGGCCCGCGGGCTGCTCGGTCCGAGTTCCCATAAGCCATTGCCAAACAAGGGATATATTGAGGGGGCCCTAGGGGAAGAGTGGCTGATGTGGAACTCTTGCCGCCTTTGGCTCGTTGGCTTTGCCGAAAGACAGGAGCGCCGCCATGAAACCGATTGCGATGCTGGGAGTGGTTCTGATCGTGCTGGGCATTGCCGGGCTGTTCCTCAGCCACGTCACCTGGACCGAGACCAAGCCGGTGGTGAAGCTGGGACCTCTCCAGGTCAATTCCCAGGAAGATCATACCGTCTGGATTCCCACCGCCGCGGGCGTGGCAGCTGTGCTGGCCGGCGTAGGGTTGGTCTTTGCGGGAAAGCGCACGGCGGCCTAGCCCGCGCTCATCTCTCCCGGGCATTTCGCAGGCGCGAAGCGCCTTTCCGTGATTTGCGGGGCGTCATACTTCCCGGCTAGCATCTCCTCAGAAATTCCAAGGGGAGAAAGTGAAATGCATTCCGTCATCAAGATTGGTCTGGGTGTGTGCGTGGGCATGGCCGTCGGTGCCGCCGGTTTTGCCGCCCTGGCGCAAAAAGATCCCAAGGTCGGCGTCACGGTCAACGATCCGATCGGGCCGCCGCCGGATCCCAACAGCGTGACCATGACCTTGCCCAAAGACATCAAGTGCACCGGCCAAGTCGGCAAGCAGCAGATGTGCTACTTGTACGGCGATCCGGCCAAGCCCGGTCCGTACATGGTGAAATACATCTGGTATCCGGGCAATTTCTCCAAGCCGCATTATCACAACAATGAACGCTTCGCCTATGTCGTGTCGGGCACCTGGTGGACGTCCACCAGCAAGGTCTATGACGAGCGCACCACCTATCCGGTGCATGCCGGTTCGGTGGCGGTGGATAAGCTGAGAGGCATCCATTGGGATGGCGCGCGTACCGGCGAGAAGGAACCCGCCATCCTGGTCCTGGCGGGCACCGGTCCCAATATCACCCAGGGCGTGGACGAGAACGGCAAGGATATGGGTCCGCCGCGCTGAGCAGCAAAACAGGAGGCTCCATGCGTCACGTCTTGATCCCCGCGGCGGCAGCGATGTCGCTGCTCGCCGCGCCTGCGTTTGCGGAAACCCAGGAGCAATTGCTCAACCAGGGCCCGCCCAAGACCAGCCAGCCTCTGCCCGATCCCGGCCATATCCCCATGGTCTTCGGCAAGGACATTCCCTGGAAAGGCGAAAATGGCGAACGCAGCGCGGCGCTGTTCGGCGATCCCAGCAAGCCGGGCATTTACGGCGTGTTGATCAAATGGGAGCCGGGACACAATTCCCGGCCCCATTTCCACACCACCGACCGCTACATCTATGTCGTATCCGGGACCTGGTGGGTGAGCTCCAGCACCCACTACGACCCCAGCAAGATGTATCCGATTCCGGCCGGCACCTATGTCACCGACATCAAGAACACCATCCATTGGGATGGTGCCAAGGCCGAGACCGGGCCTTGCATCCTGATGCTGGTGGGCGAAGGCCCGATGACCAGCGGCCGCTATGTGCCCAAGGACCCAGCAAGGCGCCCGAGGGCCAGGATTTCGTGCCGGACACCAAATAGTGCGATAGATTCTGGACGGCAGGCGCGGCCCAGCGGATGGACCGCGTGGATCGTCCTGCGCAGCCAGCAAGGGGGCAAGCGTTTTGAAGTTTCATCCCGTCTATCTGTTTCTCTTGATCCCCTATGCCGCCTGGGTGTGGGTGCCGTTCTACAACCGGATGGAACCGGCGCTGTTCGGCATTCCCTTTTTCTACTGGTGGCAGATTTTCGGCATCTTTCTCACCGCCATTTGCATCCTGCCGGTCTATTTGCACCAGGAAAGCCGCAACAGATGAACATCACCATCGCGGTTTTCCTGGCGCTGTTCGTGTTCGTAGCGCTGCTGGGCCTGTTCGGCTCGCGCTGGCGCGCCGGCGACCTTTCCCAGCTGCATGAATGGGGCCTGGGCGGGCGCAGCTTCGGCACCCTGATCACCTGGTTCCTGTTGGGCGGCGATCTCTACACCGCCTATACCTTCATCGCCGTGCCTGCCTTGATGTTCGGCGCGGGCGCGTCCGGTTTCTTTGCCGTGCCCTATGCCGCCTTGATGTATCCGCTGCTGTTCATGGCCTTCCCGCGCCTATGGTCGGTGGCGCATGCCCATGGCTACATCACCGCGGCGGATTTCGTGCGCGGCCGCTTCGGCCATCGCGGCCTGGCGCTGGCCATCGCCGTGACCGGCCTGGTCGCGGTGATGCCCTATATCGCCTTGCAGCTGGTGGGCATGCAGGTGGTGATCGCCGCCCTGGGCTTGGACTGGCCCGTGCATCTGCCGCTGCTGGGCAATGTGTCGGTGCCGCTGCTGGCGGCGTTCGTGGTGCTGGCGGCATTCACCTATACCAGCGGCCTGCGCGGCACCGCCTTGATCGCGGTGGTGAAAGACCTGCTGGTTTATGTCACTGTGCTGGCAGCCATCATCATCATCCCGTCGGAACTGGGCGGTTATGGCAAAATCTTCGCCGCCGTGCCGCCGTCGCAAGTGTTGCTTGCGCCCGCGCCGGAAGGAAGCCTGGGCGCCGGCTTTGCCTATGTCACCCTGGCGCTGGGATCGCTGTTGGCGCTGTTTCTCTATCCCCATTCGGTGACCGGATTGCTGTCGTCCTGCAGCCGCCATGTCATCCGCAGGAATGCCATCGTGCTGCCGGCCTACTCCGTGGCTTTGGCTTTGATCGCGCTGCTCGGCTACATGGCGATGGCGGCAAACGTGAAAGCCATGCCGGAATATGCCGCGGGCTTCAAAAGCTTCGGCAACAATTTCGCGGTGCCGGCGCTGTTCCTGCACATGTTTCCGCACTGGTTCGCAGGCCTGGCCTTTGCCGCCATCGCCATCGGCGCGCTGATGCCCGCCTCAATCATGGCGATCGCCTGCGGCAATCTTTTCACCCGCAATATCTACAAGGAGTTCATCAACCCCAATTGCAGCCCCCGCGCCGAGGCCCGCATGGCCAAGCTCATCGCCTTTGCCGCCAAGCTGGGAGCGCTGTTCTTTGTGCTGGAATTGCAGACCACCTACGCCATCCAGCTGCAACTCTTGGGCGGCATCTGGATCTGCCAGACGGTACCGTCGGTGCTGCTGGCG
>DATBCP010000469.1:0-4888 GCA_036270435.1 Rhizomicrobium sp.
CGCACTCCAATCGGTCCGTCGCTAGCGACAGCGTGAGTAGCGACACCGATTGGACCGGCAAGCCGGTCGTGCCTCGCTCCACTGGACAATTTCGTCCGCCTTCGGCGGACCGCTCCTCACCCATCCGCCAGGGCCATGACCCACCTCCCCCTTCGTGCGAAGCACAAGAAGGGGGGCGAAGCGGCGCGAGCCGCGGCGCGCGACAGCGCGAGTAGAGCCGCGCGAGCCAAGGGTCGCTTCGACGGGCGCAGCCGCGAAGCGGATGCGTAATAGTCGAGGGTGAGGTTGGCGGCCAAGCCAACCGAACGCCAAGCGCCGAAGGCGCGCAGGCCGGGACGGAGGGGGTTTAAAAAAAACGGTTGCGACGGATGGGGGTCAACAAATACCGCTGACAAAAAGTCAATCGGCCATGCGTGTTGCCATACCGGCCTCAAGCCGATTGTGACAGCTGCGATAGCGGTATAGTGACTGGATGTCAGCACAGTCATCGTCAAGGCACCGCATGCCGTCTCCGGAAAAAGCGCGAACGCCCCGCACAAAACAGTGGAGTGTTGTGGAGCCGCCCGTCATTCCGGACTGGGAGGCGGCGCACACATTTCTGGAAGTCGCGCGTTGCGGCAGCTTTCGCTCCGCCGCGCAGAAACTCAGACAGTCGGTCAATGTCCTGCGGCGAAGGCTGGATGCCTTCGAACGCGAGCTGGGTGTGCCCTTGCTGATACGCCATATCAACGGCGTTCAACTGACCGCCGAAGGCGAGAAGATCTACGCCGCCGCCTTGCAGATGGAGAGCGCGTCCTTCGACCTGCTTGTGGCACGCGATCTGTCCGACAACCAGGTCGAGGGAGACGTGAGCCTGTCGGTGAGACCGAGGGCCTGGGCAGCGGATGGATGGTGCCAAAACTGGTCGACTTCCAACGCGCCAATCCGGGACTGATCGTCAATCTGAGATGCAGCCAGACCCCGCCCGACCTTCTTCGCCTGGAAGCGGACCTTTCGGTGCAGTTGGAACGACCCAAAGAGCTCGACTTGAAGGTGGTCAGGCTCGGCCGCCTGCATTTGATGCTGTTCGCTGCCCAATCCTATCTTGATGTTTATGGATGTCCGGCGAGCCCTGCCGAACTGACCCAACATCGCTTTGTCGTGATGGCGGATGGGGAACGGCGGTGGGAGCAGCATTATGAAAAACTCTTTCCGGATTTTTCGCCGGCCAGCCTGGTTTCACTCCGCAACAATGTCAGCAGCGCCCATTTTTCGGCGATCGCCAACGGCGCCGGGATCGGCATGCTCCCCACCTATATTCCCGCCATGGGGGCAGGGCTTGTTCCGCTGTATCTCGGACTAAGCAGCGCCCACGATATCTGGCTGGTCTATCGCGCCGATGCCAAACGGGTGGCGCGTATCAGTCAAACCATCGATTGGGTCACCCAAATATTCGATCCGCGCCGCTTTCCCTGGTTCCGGGACGAGTTCATCCATCCCGACCGTTTGGGGGATGTGTACAAGGGTCAACCGCAAAAAAACGCATTCCAGGAGCTCCTGGTCCGGCGTTAGCCAGCTTATGCCTGGCATCCTTCCCACGGCATCTTTCCGCCCGCCGCGCAGCAGAGCCGCAAATAGACGGGCGCGGCATTTGACGGGACAAGACCGGCGCGGTAGAGCGCATTGGTCCGGTGGCGCTTCGCTTTTCGGGCCGGCGCTGCTGCAACAGTGCCGCATCAAGACGGTCTTCATCACATGCGGTCTTCGCCAAAGAAGCACAGTGTCCAGGGAGAACGGTGGTCCGTCAGCGACCGCCCGGCCGTTCCAGATTGGGAAGCCGTGCATGTCTTCCTGGAAGTTGCCCGCCATGGCGGCTTCCGCGCCGCTTCCCAGGAACTTGGGCAATCCGTCAATGCGCTACGGCGTAAGATCGACAAGCTGGAGCGCGATCTGGGCGTAGCCCTGCTGACCCGCTATGTGCAGGGCGTGCAGCTGACGGAAGAGGGAGCGAAGATTTATGCGGCCGCCCAGCATATGGAGAACGCCTCCTTCGAACTTCTGCTGGCACGTAACGCTTCCGAGCAGGAAATCGAGGGAGAGGTCAGGCTTTCCGTCACCGAGGGCTTGGGGACCTTCTGGCTTCTGCCGCACCTGATCGAATTCCAGCGCATCAATCCAAAGCTGGTCTTGAATCTGAAAAGCGGACCGAAATCCGCCGACCTGTTGAGGCTGGAAGCCGACCTGTCGGTGCAACTGCACCGCCCCAAAGAGCCCAACCTGAAGGTTATGAAGCTGGGCCACCTGCACATCATGTTTCTGGCGACCCGAAGCTATCTCGACCGCAATGGCACCCCGACCAACCTTGAGGAATTGAAAAAGCACCGCTTTGCCGTGTTTGCGGATGACGAAGGAAAATGGGAGGCGGCCTATCGGCGGTTCTTCGGGACCTTGTCGCCCCAGGGGCTCGTCATGCTTCGCAACACCTCCAGCACGGGGCACTTCTGGTCGGTCGCCAAAGGCGCCGGCATAGGCGCCCTGCCCACCTATGCGCAGGCGATCGGCGCCAATCTCGTGCCGTTGGATTTCGGTGCGTTGGAAAAACACGAAATCTGGCTGGCCTATCATCCCGACGCCAAGCGTATCCCGCGGATCCGCCGCTCCATTGAGTGGCTGGTCCAGTGCTACGATCCACGGCGCTTTCCCTGGTTCCGGGACGAGTTCATCCATCCCGACCGATTTTCGGAGCTGTATAAAGAAGGGCCGCTGGCCAGCACCCTGACGGACCTGCGGACCGCGCCCTGATCCCCTTTCCCGGCGGAACGGTTTGCGACCATACTGTCCGCCAAAATCAGGGCCGAAACGGCCCAAATTGGGGAGACGGTCATGATCCGCTGTTTGGTGACAGTGTCAGTGCTGGCGGGGCTTTCGGTTCCGGTCGTGGCGCAAGAGGTTCAGACCCGCGACCACACCGTCAAGGTCATTTCGACGGTTCCCGTCATCGCCGGCAAGAAGTCCGCGCTTTATGTGCGCGAGCGCGCCCTTCCCCAGGTGATGCGCCAAGGCGCTGACAATAAGGGGGATGGCGACAAGGTGGTGCTGTTCGTGCACGGCGCCGGCACGCCTGCCGAAGTGAGCTTCGATGTGCCTTATCAGGACTACAGCTGGATGGGCTATCTGGCGAAGGCCGGCTATGACGTCTTTTCGGTCGACATGACCGGCTATGGCCGTTCGGCCCGTCCAAAGCCCATGGACGACAAATGCAACCTGTCGCCGGAGCAGCAGAAGAATTTCGGTGCCGGCTGCCCCCAGACCTATCCGGGCGCCCTCACCAACATCAATTCGGATTGGAATGACATTTCCGCGGCCGTGGATTTCATCAAAAAGCTGCGCCATGTCGCCAAGATCAGCCTGGTCGGCTGGTCCCAGGGCGGGCCCCGCGCCGGCGGCTGGACGGCCAACCATCCAGATCAGGTGAACAAGCTGATCCTGCTGGCGCCCGCTTACAACCGCGCCGCAAAAGCCGAAGCGCCAGCCGTGCTGCCGGTATCGGGCGCGGTGTTCACCACCCAAAGCCATGACGAATTCATCGCCAATTGGGACCGCCAGGCGCCCTGCCCCGGTCAGTATGATCCGCAGGCCGCGGCTTCGGTCTGGTCGGAAATGCTGAACTCCGATTCCGTAGGCGCGAAATGGACCCCGGCGGTGCGTCGTGCGCCGATCGCCTCTTCCGGTTGGGGTTGGACCCAGGAAAAAGTCAGGACGATGACCACGCCCACGCTGATGGTCAGCGGCATCAACGACAAGCAGGTCAATCCGGAACGGGTGCGCGACTTCTATGCCGATATCGGCAGTCCGCAGAAGGTCTTTATCGATCTGGGGTGCTCGTCGCACAATGCCATGTGGGAAAAGAACCACCTGCTGCTGTTCCAGGCTTCGCTGGAATGGCTGGACAAGGGCACCGTGAACGGCCAGACCAACACCATGCTGAAGCTTGGCTACTAGGCCGGCCGACCGGTATCACCGTGTAACAGGGCTTTTGGCACGAGGGAGAAACGGCGATGAAGCGGATCGCGATGGGCCTTGTATGGCTCTGCTTGCTGCCGGGGACAGTCCTCGCCCAGAACACCCTGCCGCCCCAGCCGCCGCGGACGGTCGAAGGCCAACCCATCGAAACACGCCAGGTGGAAAAGGCCGACGACAAGCCGCTATTTCCGGAACAGACGCGGGCGCCCTATCACGCCTCGGTTCCTTTCAAGGTCACCACCCTGGTGGACAATCTGCATGTCACCTGGGGCATGGATTTCCTGCCGGACGGACGGATGTTGTTGACCGAAAGACTGCCCGGGGCCTTGCGAATCCTGGACAAGAACAATGTCCTGTCGCCGCCGCTGCCGGAGGTGATGAGCGTGGCGGCGGGCAAGGAGATCGTGCTGCTGGATGTGGCGGTCGATCCCGCCTTCCGCCGCAATCACCGGATCTTTTTCACCTTCTGTGATTTCGTGCGCGAGCCGCAGCAGAACGACACCAACACCACTGTCGCGCGCGCACGGCTGGACGGCGACAAGCTCAGCGATGTGAAAGTGATTTTCCGAGGGCTCCCGCAATGGCCGGCCAAGGGGTTGGGCGGAAAAACCGGCGGCCGCATCGTCTTTGGCCGCGACGGCAATTTGTTCGTGACCATTGGCGACCGGGATACGTCGCCGCAAACCACCATCGACTGGATGGCGGCGCAGAAACTGGGCAACCACTTGGGCAAGCTCATCCATATCACCCCGAACGGCACGCCCGCACCCGGCAATCCCTTTGCCGGCCAGGCTGGCGCCTTGCCGGAGATCTGGGCGCTTGGCCTGCGCAGTCCGGAAGGCCTCGCCGTCGATCCGGCCACCGGCCTGATCTGGGAAAGCGAGCT
>DATBCP010000470.1:0-2348 GCA_036270435.1 Rhizomicrobium sp.
ATCGATTTCATGGCGCTGTACCAGGCGCGCGTCGCCCAGGCCCAGGGCCAGTTCGCTGCCCAGGCTCCGCAAGGGACGGCGTAGAACGACTCCCTCTTGAATGAAGATTGTCATTCCCGCGAAAGCGGGAATCCAACTTTCTTGATAAGCGCGAGCCGTGAAGTTGGATCCCGGTTAGCCGCGTTTCGCGGCTTCTGGGATGACAATTTCCTTTTAAGGTCGCAGGCCGGCTCTTACCCCTACCACATCGCCTTCTCGCCAAGCTCCTTGGTGACAAAGGCGGCGTGTGCTTCCAACTCCACCACCGTAATCAGTGGCGCCAGCTTTTCCGGCCGCTGCCGGGCCGCACGGACGGTCTCGCCACTCGCGGCCGCGGCGATCTCGACCGGCGCCAGCATCAAGCCGCGCTGCCGGCCGCCGATCAATTCCAGATAGATTTCCGCGGTGAGCTGGGCGTCCAGTAGTGCTCCGTGCTTGGTGCGGGCCGACAAATCCACGCCGAAGCGTTTGCACAACTCGTCCAGGGAATAGCGGGCCCCGGGGAGCTTGCGCTTGGCGATTTCGATCGTGTCGACGGCACGGGCCAGCGGGATCGGCGCACGCCCCACCCGGTTCAGTTCGGCATTGATGAACTTGATGTCGAAGCTGGCATTGTGGATTACCAGCGGCGCATCGCCCAGAAATTCCAGGAATTCCTCGGCCACATGGGAGAAAAGCGGCTTGTCGGCCAAAAATTCCGCCGAAAGGCCGTGCACCCGCTGGGACTCGATGGGAATGTCGCGCTCGGGGTTGAGATAGAATTGCAAGGTGCGGCCGGTGGGGAAGTGATCCATCAGCTCGACACAGCCGATTTCCACGATGCGATGGCCGTCGCCTGGCTCGAACCCTGTCGTTTCCGTGTCAAAGACGATTTCACGCATGTTGGGAAAGTCTATTCCTGATGTCGGCCAAAATCATCTTCACCTGTTCGCGAGCGTGATCCAAGCCCTGGTCGGTCATCACCAGGTAATGCGCCTGTGCACGCTTTTCGGCGTCGCTCATCTGCCGTGTCAAAAGCGCATCGAATTTGGTATCGCTCATGCCGGGACGCGCCAGGACCCGGGCGCGCTGCACAGCATGGGGCGCGGTGGCCACTACCACCGCATCGACTTTTTCGCCGGTTTCCAGCAACAGTGGAATGTCCAGCACCACCACGGGCGCGTGTTGGTTGCGGGCCAGGAACTGCCTTTTGCGTTCTGCCACCAACGGATGCATCAGACCTTCCAGCCGCGTGAGCGCGCCGGCCTCGCCCGTTACCCGCCTTGCCAGAAGGCCGCGGTCCACGCTGCCGTTCCGGGTGGTGCCGGGAAAGGCGGCTTCAATCATCACCGCCGCTTCGCCGGCATAAAGATCATGCACAGCGGCATCGGCATCGAACACCGGAACGCCTTCACCGGCGAACAGTTTGGCGGTCTCGCTTTTGCCCATGCCGATCGAGCCGGTCAGGCCGATCACAAACGGCTTAGCGGCCACCGAGCACCGTCACCAGCGTGTCGCGCAGCGCCGGCGTGACTTTGGGCCTGACACCGAAAAAGGCCTCGAAAGACGGCACCGCCTGATGCATCAGCATGCCCAGTCCATCGATGGTCTTGTGGCCGCGCGCGGCGGCGTCCTTCAACAGTCTGGTCTCAAGCGGATTATAAACAATGTCGCAGACCGCGGCGTAGATGGGCAGCCGCGAGAGATCGATGTCCAGGGGCGGATTGGCGCTCATCCCGGCGCTGGTGGAATTGACCAGCAATGCCGCCCCGCCCGCCACCGCGCCCCAATCGCCAAGGGCGCCCGGCTCGATCGCGGCTTTCACCTGGGAGCTGAGCGCTGCCGCCAAATTCGCCGCGCGCCGGCTGTCACGGTTGAGCAGGTGAATCTTGCCCGCGCCCAGCATCTCCAGCGCCAGGATGGCGCCGCGGGCCGCGCCGCCCGCCCCCAACAGCACCACGCTTGCGCCATTCAAGGTGCCGATGACTTCCCCCAGGCTTTCGGCCAAGCCGGGACTGTCGGTATTGCGGGCCTCGATTTCATGCTCGTGAAAGATCAGCAGATTGGCGGCGCCAGCCGACTGCGCGCACTTGTCCGCGCGATGGGCGATGGCAAAAGCGGCTTCCTTGTGCGGCACGGTGACATTGACGCCCCTGAAGCCGGCGCGCCGCACGCCATCGATCACCAGGGAAAAATCTTCCGCCCTGGCCGCCAGCGGCACCATTGCGCCGTCAATGTCATACTCGGCAAGCCAATGGCCGTGCAGCACAGGCGACAGGGAATGGGTCACCGGCCAGCCGATGATCCCGGCAAGCTTCGCTTTTCCCGAC
>DATBCP010000471.1:0-9010 GCA_036270435.1 Rhizomicrobium sp.
TGCTGTTCACCCTGGATCGCGAAACCGGCCGGCCCATTATTCCGGTGGAAGAACGCAAAGTGCCGCAAGGCGCCGCCCCTGGCGACAGATTATCTTCCACCCAGCCTTTTCCCATCGCGCCGCCGCCCTTGGCGCCCAATAAGATCACAGCCGATGACGCTTATGGCCTGACCTTCTGGGATCGCGGCAAATGCCGCGACCTGATCAAGGGCGCGCGCAATGAGGGAATTTACACGCCGCCCAGCACCCAGGGCACCATCGTCTATCCCTTTACCGGTGGCGGTACCAATTGGGGCGGTTTGTCTTTTGACCCGGGCCGCAATGTCGCGTTCGTCAACACCAACAGCGTGATTCACCTAGTCACTTTGATCCCGGCAAAGGATTTTGACGCCGTCCGCAAGGCGCATCCGCATGAGGAAATTTCCCGCAATCGCGGCGCGCCTTTCGGCATGTGGCGGCGGACCCTGGTGTCGCCTCTTGGCATGCCCTGCAACCGGCCGCCTTGGGGACAACTCCACGCCATCGACATGCGCAGCGGCAAAATCCTCTGGTCCGTGCCGCTGGGCTCGACCGCCGATCTGGCGCCGTTCAGCCAGTATCTCCTAGGCAAGACCGGCATACCCAATTTCGGCGGCCCGGTTTCCACCGACAGCGGCCTGGTCTTCATTGGCGCGACCATGGACAATTATCTGCGCGCCTTTGACGCCAGGACCGGCGCGCAATTGTGGAAGGCCCGCCTGCCGGCGGGCGGCCAGGCCACCCCGATGACCTATATGTGGAAGGGCAAGCAGTATGTCGTCATCGCTGCCGGCGGTCATGAAAAGGCCGGCACCAAACACGGCGATCAGCTGATCGCATTCGCCTTGCCGGAATGAATGCCGCCTAAATTCGCGTTTCGGCGCAATCTTGACATGATGGCAGCTCAGGCTGTGCCCCTTCCAAGGAGTGCGAGCCCATGACCATCACGATGGACGACCGCCGCCGGGCCTTTGAATCCAAATGGGCGCATGACGCGGAGTTGCGCTTTCAGGTGGAAGCGCGGCGCAATCGCGCCTTGGGCGAATGGGCGGCGGCAAAAAAGGGCCTCACGGGGGAAGCGGTGGAAGATCTTGTCGCCGGCGTCATCGCCGCCGATTTCCAAGAACCGGGAGACGAAGATGTCTTCCGCAAGCTTCGGTCCGAATTGGATGCGTCGGTGTCCGATACCGTGATCCGGGACAAGATGCGCGAGTACCTTCATGCGGCAATGGACCGGGCGGCGAAAGCGACCCAATAAATCAGGCGTCGAATACGCGCTTGAAAATCGTATCCACCTGCTTCAGGTGATAGCCCAGGTCGAACATGGCCTCCAGCTTGGCCGACGGCAGCGCCTTGGACACATCCGGATCGGCCTTGAGCAGGTCCAGCAGATTGCCTTCGCCGTTCCAGGCGCGCATGGCATTCCTCTGCACCAGCCGGTAGCTGTCTTCGCGCGGCAAGCCCGCCTGGGTCAGGGCCAGCAACACGCGCTGGCTGTGCACCAACCCATGGGTGGCATCCAGATTCTTCTGCATCCTGTCCGGATAGACCACCAGCTTTTCGATCACACCGGTTATGCGGGCGAGCGCGAAGTCGAGCGTGATAGTCGCATCGGGACCGATGTAACGCTCGACCGAGGAATGCGAGATGTCCCGCTCATGCCATAGCGCCACATTCTCCATCGCCGGAATGACGTAGCTGCGCACCATCCGCGCCAGGCCGGTGACGTTTTCCGTCAACACCGGATTGCGCTTGTGGGGCATGGATGACGAACCTTTCTGGCCCGGCGAGAAATATTCTTCAGCCTCCAGCACCTCGGTGCGTTGCAAATGGCGGATCTCGATCGCCAGCCGTTCCAGCGACGAGGCCACCACGCCCAGCGCCGAAAAATAGGCAGCGTGGCGGTCGCGCGGGATCACCTGGCTGGAAACCGGCTCGACCGCAAGCCCCATTGCCTTGGCGACATGCTCTTCCACGCGTGGATCGATATTGGCGAAGCTACCCACCGACCCGGAGATGGCACAGGTGGCGATCTCTTGGCGCGCCGTCACCAACCGGGCCCGGGCGCGGGTGAACTCGGCATAATAAGTGGCCAGCTTGACGCCAAAGGTGGTGGGCTCGGCATGGATGCCATGGCTGCGCCCGATGGTCGGCGTCATCTTGTATTCCAGGGCGCGCTTCTTCAGCGCCGCCAGCAGGGCCTCAGTGTCGGCGATCAAAATGTCGGCGGCGCGGGCCAGTTGCACATTCAGGCAGGTGTCCAGCACATCCGACGAGGTCATGCCCAGATGCACAAAGCGCGCTTCCGGCCCCACGATCTCCGCCAGGTGGGTGAGAAAGGCGATCACGTCATGCTTGACCTCGCGCTCGATCTCGTCGATCCGCGCCACGTCGAACTTGGCGTTTCTGCCTTTTTCCCAAAGCTTGGCGGCGGCCTCTTTCGGCACCACGCCCAGTTCGGCCAGCGCATCGGTGGCATGGGCCTCGATCTCGAACCAGATGCGGAATTTGGTTTCGGGCGACCAGATGGAAACCATCGGCGCACGGGCATAGCGGGGGATCATGGGAGTCACCTGAGAAACTGCGTGGCTTCTAGCAGTCCGGGCCGAGGCTGGCCAAGGGTTTGACAAGCGGTCTGCAAGGGCCTGGAAATAAGGGGAAAATGAGGGCGCACAGGCCTGTCATGCCAGACCGTCGCGCCGTAATGGAGGTGCTTGCCTGACGGCCCTGAGGGCCCCCGCCCAGGCCGCCAACCAGCACCGTCCGGGCGCTGGGCAAGGCGGCTGGCCGCGTGATAGGCCTGGCGACATGGATGAGATTTTCCGTCTTAACAACACTGTCCGGCGCGATCCCAGGATCGAGGATTGGTTTTTAGGCCACACCGATCCGCACCGCCTGATGGTGCGCAGTTGGTTCGAACGTATGCGCGGGTTGGGTCCCGATGTGCGCGAAATCTTTCATGACGGATGCCCGGTCGCTTGTGTGTCAGACGCACCATTTGCGTACGTCAACGCCTTCAAGGCCTATGCGAGCATCGGGTTCTTCTATGGGGCGATACTTCCGGATTCTGCCGGTCTGCTGGAGGGGGCGGGCAAGCGCATGCGTCATGTCAAACTGCGCCCCGGCAATGATGTGAATCTGACGGCTTTGGATGCCTTGATCCTGATGGCTTATCGCGACATCCGGCAGCGTCTCGGCCCGGTCTAGGTCAGGTCTAGGTCACGTAATGGAAACCAACCTGCTGCAAAAGCGGCAGCGTTGCCAAGGCGCCCGGTGTCAGGATCACGCCCGGCAGCAAGTGATTGGTCAGATCGGCCGCCACCTCTTCCTGCGGGCCTTTGGCGCCGGCGGCGATGGCGCGGCCCGCCGCCGCCCAGATCGCGTTGTGGCAGGCCATGAAGATCACGCCGCGTTTCATCAGCACCGGAATGGCGGGATCCTGCGCGTCGCCGGCGCCGGCCATGATCAGGCTGTTGGTGGTGAACTTGCCGCCCGTCAGCTTGGCCAGGCCGTATTTGTCCCAGCTCGCCTGATCGAACAGCGCCAGCTGGGCATCGCCCCGTGTCATGGAGACGGTGAGAAAATCCCGGTTCTTGAAGGACAGGGTCTGGCCGTTCAGGGCGTTGCGCATATAGCCGGTCCAGCCGCTGGCGAGGTCTTTATTGTCCCAGACCTGGCGCAGGCTGCGATAGGCGGCGACCTCCCGGATGGCGGCATCGTCCCAGGTATCGGTCGATTCCAAAACCAAGGGCACGGTCTTGAAATCGCGCTTGACCGGCAGTTTGGCCAATCGCCCCTGCAGTTCGGCCAAGGTGTTGGTACCATTGGCGGCCGCCGCCGCGGGACCTGCCGCCAGAGCGGCGAAGCCGGCCGTCAATCCTGAAAGTCCCCGGCGCGTGAACATGGCCCACCTCCCAGCTTTTGGGAGCCAAGTCTAACGCGCACTTATGTCAGAGCAATCCCAGGGATTTGAAGCTGGCATGGCCGCCGCGCCCGATCACCAGATGGTCGTGCACCGCGATCGACAGGGTTTTCGCCGCCGCCACGATCTCCCGCGTCATCTGGATATCGGCCTTGGACGGGGTGGGATCGCCGCTAGGGTGATTGTGCACCAGAATGATGGCGCTGGCGCTCAGTTCCAACGCCCGTTTGACGATCTCGCGGGGATAGACGGGGGTGTGGTCCACCGTGCCGCGATTTTGCACCTCATCGGCGATCAGGCAGTTCTTGCGGTCCAGGAACAGAACGCGCAACTCCTCATTCTCCGAACGCGCCATCGCCGCCGTGCAATAATCCAGCAGCGCCGACCAGGACGACAGCGCCGGGCGGCCCATCACCTTGGTCTTGGCCAGGCGATGGGCGGCGGCTTCCACGATCTTGAGATGATTGGCGATCGCTTCGCCAACGCCTTTTACTTCCATCAGCCGGGCGCGGGGCGCGGCGACCACTTCGGCAAAGGAACCAAAGCGCGCCAGCAGCGCCCTGGCCAAGGGCTTGGTGTCGCGCCGGGGCAGGGCGGCGAACAAGGTCATTTCCAGCAGCTCATAGTCCGGCATGGCCTCGGCGCCGCCCTGCGCAAACCGGCTGCGCAAGCGTTCGCGATGGCCGCTATTACCGATCTCTGCCGGGCCGATGTCACTTTGAAGATTGCTGACCTGGGAGATCATGGCATCGCGCGGCGCACTCAGCGGGCAAAAGACCCGCGCCCTACAGAATCAAACATAGGGCGGTTTGTGCAAGCCCTTTGGTGACAGCGTGAAAATCTCGACGCCAGTCTCGGTTACCCCAACCGCATGCTCGAACTGCGCCGAAAGCGAGCGGTCGCGCGTCACGGCGGTCCAGCCATCGCTCAACACCTTCACCCCATAGCCGCCCAGATTGATCATCGGCTCGATGGTGAAGAACATGCCGGGCTTCAAGGCGATGCCGCCGCCGGGCTTGCCGTAATGCACGATATTGGGCAGGGCATGGAACACCTTGCCCAAGCCATGGCCGCAGAAATCGCGCACCACCGAGCATTTCTCCTGGCCTTCGGCGAAAGACTGAATCGCATGGCCGATATCGCCGGTGGTACCGCCGGGTTTCACCGCCGCGATGCCGCGCATCATGGCGTCATAGGTGATCTCCACCAGCCGCTCGGCCTTGCGCTTGACTTCGCCCACCGGATACATGCGGCTGGTGTCGCCATGCCAGCCGTCCAGGATCACGGTGACGTCGATATTGACGATGTCGCCATCGCGCAGCGGCTTGTCGTTGGGAATGCCGTGGCACACCACATGATTGATGGAGGTGCAGACGGTATGGCGGTAGCCGCGATAATTCAGGCAGGCGGGAATGGCGCCATGGGCGATGGCATAGTCATAGGCCACCTTGTCCAAGGCGGCGGTGGTGACGCCCGGTTTCACCAGCGGCACCAGAAGGTCCAGCACCTCGGCGGCCAGCCGGCCGGCCCGGCGCATGCCCTCGAAATCGCCCGCCTCGTGCAAGGTCACGGTGAAGTGGGCTTTTCGGGCGGCGTCAAAAATCTCGGACTGGGATAGGATGGTCATGCCTGCGAATATAATGGGCGGCGGCGCCAAAACCAAACAGGAACCTGATGAACAGTTCTGCGCAAGAAAGGCGGGGGGCCGCGGTCCTGGTGATCGGCGACGAGATCCTGTCGGGACGTACCCAGGACACCAACAGCAACCATATCGCCCGTTTTTTGGGCGCGCTGGGCATCGATCTCAAGGAGGTCCGGGTGGTCGGCGATATCGAAGCCGAGATTGTCGCCGCGCTCAATGCCCTGCGCGCCGGTTACGATTTTGTCTTCACCACCGGCGGCATTGGGCCCACCCATGACGATATCACCGCCGATGCCGTGGCCAAGGCCTTTGGCGTTGCCATCGGCTACCACCCCGAAGTGTATGCCCTGCTGGAGGCGCGCTACCCGCCGGGCGAGTTCAACGACATGCGCAAGCGCATGGCCCGCATCCCCGCTGGCGCCTCGCTGGTGGTCAATCCGGTTTCCGCGGCGCCGGGATTCCACATCGGCAATGTCTATGTCCTGGCGGGGGTGCCAATGGTGATGCGCGCCATGCTGGAACAGATCGCGCCAGAATTGCCGCGGCTGCCCACGGTGAAAAGCATCACGCTCGAGGCCTATATCCCGGAAGGCACCATCGCGCCCGGCCTGGCTCTGTTGCAGAAAGCACATCCGCAGGTGGCCATCGGTTCCTATCCCTTCTACCGCGAAGGCGCGCCCCAGCCTTTCGGTGCGCAACTGGTGCTGCGCAGCCGCGACATGGAAGCGCTGGAGAACACCGCACTGGCATTGGAAGAGATGCTGCGTGGTCTGGGTGCTGCACCGCAGCGCATAAATCCGGCTGACAGTTCCTCACAGAAGTGACAGGCTGCCGCCAAAATCAACAACACAAGTGCATCGAAGGGGACGGTCATGGAGATCAAGAAACGGGATTTTCTTTTTGGCGCGGGCTTGGCGGCAGCCGCCGCCGGCGATGCCCTGGCCCAGCCGACGCGGAACCCCGGAGGCGGCTATCCGGCCGGCGTTCCCCACGCCACCGGCCGCAGCATGCTGGACAGCCCGCATTATATCGGCACCGCCAGCAAGGGCTTTGGCTTCAAGGCGAACTGGGAGCGCACCCTGCCGATGGTTCCCACGGTCGATCCCAATTACAAGCCGCGCCGCATCAACAAGGCGATCGAGCTGTGGGAGGACAACCAGGTCGTCGCTTATGCGGAATTCGGGCCTTCCGGCGCGCCTGACACCTATGAGGAAGGCAAGCGCATAGCGAAGACCTATTGCGATGCCATCAATTACGAGATGGAGAATGACTCCTTCAACTTCTCGGAACTGCGCAACTTCATGCAAGGACTGGTGGATGGCGGGCCCACGCCGTCCGGCCACCGCACGCCGATGGTGTTCGTCACCCTGCCGTCATGGGGCTTCGACGGTGCTTCGATGCGCGCCAATGTGTGGCAAATCCATCAAGCACTGGCGGCGGGCGCGCATGGCTGCCTGATCTGCGAAATGGAATCACCGGAAGCAGCCGAGATCGCCATCGCGGGTGGGCGCTACAAATGGACCTGGCCCGGGGTGGAGGAGCTTCCCATTGAAGGGGTAAGGGGCGCGGGCAGCCAGGCTTTCGCAGCGCACATCTGGGGCTTGAGCCAGGACGAGTATCTGCGTGTCGCCGATACCTGGCCGCACAATCCCAAAGGCGAGATCACCATGGGCTTCAAGCTGGAGAACCGCCGCTCCGCCATGGCCGCCGAGCAGCTCATGGCGGTGAAAGGCCTGGCCTTTGCCGAGCCCGGTCCCAGCGACAATGGCTGGTCCCACCTGCAGTGGGATGCAATCCGGGGGGATTTGACGCGGGAACAGCGCGCCGCGCTTCCCGCATCCAAGCGCCTGGAGGAAGACCTGGAACGCATCCGCCTCGCGGCCAGGAAGAACAACGTAAAATGGCTGGGCAGTGGCCCGCCCGGCGCGACGCCCCAGCAGGAGATCGATCAGGGCAGACGCATGGGTCCTGCGGGGACCGAGGAACGAGTCCAAGCCGATCGGCTCTATACGAAAAGAAAGATGCCTTACTAACCCAACCTGTCATGGCCGGATCAAGGCCGCCCATGGTGAGTAAATGGACTACTCCAACTTCAACGCCTTCGCCGCCGTGGTGAACGCCGTCTGCGCATCCTGGTTGTCGGGAAAGGCCTTGCGGGCGTCGGTCAACGCCTGCTTGGCCTTTTCCGTTTCGCCCAACACCGTATAGGCGCGCATCAACCGTACCCAGCCCAGCGCGTCATGCGGATCGGCCTTCAGCCTGGCCGCCAGCATCGCCACCATGGCGCGCGGATTGGGCGCGCCCGCCTGACCATTCATCTGTCCGCCGTCCAGGGCTTGCGAGGTCAGCATGGCAATCCGGTCCACCAGCATCTGATGCAGTGGCGAGGTCGCCGGCGTGTCGTTCAAAAGGCTTTGCCACAATTGGATGGCGCCGGCATTGTCCCTGCGCTCAACCTTGGCCAACCCCAGATAGAAGCGTGCGGGCGCATTGCGCGGATCGACCGCCAGCGCGGCATTGAAGGCGTCTTCGGCTTCCTGCGGCACCGCGCCGTTGCCGGCCACGACCAGCGCCTCGCCATAGGCGGCATCCAGCGCGGGATTGCCCTTGCCGGTCAAGGCGATGACCTTGGCAAAAGCCTTGGCGGCATCGCGGGCGTCGCGGGCATCCATATAGGCCTGGGCCAGATAGGTCCAGGCGCGCGCGTCTTGCGGATGTTGGCGCACCCGCTGGATCAGATAGGGAATCAGGCCGTTGACCTCATGAGTCTTCAACCCCATCGCCTCGCGCTGGGCCAGATGCGGACGCCCCAGCAGGAAATAGGCGCCGCCTCCGATGGCGAGAACGGCAAGCGCCGCCCCTGCCAGGAGCAGGCCGCGCCTCTTCTTGTTCTCGATGCGCCAGAGCGGCATGGCCGCAAAACCGATCGCGATCAAGGCGACCAGGACAAAACCGATGATGGGAACCAGGCTCACGCTTCTTTTCCTTGGCCCTTTTGGCCTCTGTATTTGTTGCGCACCAGCGCCACGATCATGCCGCGGATGGTGCGCACCTCCTGATCGCTCAGGCCGGAACGCATTATCATGGCGCGGATGTTGCGCACCATGGTTTCCCGCTTGGCGGGGGGAAACAGGAACTCGGCGGCATCCAGCTCGTGCTCCAGATGCTCGAACAGGCCGGTCAGTTCGGTCCGGGTGGCGGGGACCGCGATGGTCCGGCGGGTGCGCACCAAGGGCGTGGTATCGGCGGATTTGAGCCATTCATGGCCCAACAGCAGCACTGCCTGACCCAGATTGAGGGACGAGAATTCGGCGGTCGGGATGGTGACCACGCCGTCGGCGAGGCTCATCTCGTCATTGCCGAGGCCGGCACGCTCGCCGCCGAATAAGAGCGCGGTCCGTGCTCCCGCACCGGCCGCATCCCGCAAC
>DATBCP010000472.1:0-1624 GCA_036270435.1 Rhizomicrobium sp.
GTCCGGCGACCAGACACAGATTCCCTCTATGGAAGTGGGGCTTTAGCCTCCCAGCCTGGTGGGAAGCTGCGATTCCGGCTAGCTGCACCAGGCGGCTTTTGGCGTCCAGGCTGTCGCCGTCGCCAAACAAACGCTCGAACACTTCGCGCGGATTGATGGTGACGGGCAGCGGGGTGGACGGGCTCGACCACGACAAGGTGTTGGTATAGGCGCAGCTGTAGCCGGAATCGCAGCTTCCCACTAGGCTGGGAGGCTCAAGCCCCACTTCCATCGAGGGAATCTGTGTCTGGTCGCCGGACTGCCTGGCCACCAATTGGTCCATCGACACGCCGGCGGTGATATCGGCGCCTTCGGTCTTCTTGACGTGGGTGCCGGTCAGGTAACCGCCGCAGCAGCGGCCATGGTCGCCCGCACCGTCGCCCAGCGCCTCGGCCTGCACTTGCGACAGGCCGGTGAAGACGGTGAGCTTGTTACGATAGGGCTCCAGCGGCTTGAGGATGGGCGAGAAAGCGAAATTTTCGCCCGTGGATTCGGGCGTCCAATTCTGCATCATCATGCCGTTCGGCGTGTAGATCACCTGCAGGCGCTTGCGCGAGGCCAGTGCCTCTTCCGCCGCCCGGGCGGCGCCGGGGAGCATGGCCTCCAGCAGCGGCAGCGCCATGGTCGTGCCCATGCCGCGCAACAGGGTGCGGCGGCCGATCGGTTTGCGTGTGATGATCATGTCTCTGGAGTCCTTCTCATCGAAAAAGGCACACTTTGAACAATGCCGAGAATAATGGATTGCATGCGGTAATCGTCTTTGGCCGCCTGGTAGCGCACGGCGCGCACCGCGGGCATGTCATAGGATTCCAGCCCGCGCGCCAAGGCATAGGTCATCAGCCGCTCAGTCAGGGCCTCGATGAACTGGTCCTTGCGGCTCAGCAGGATGCCTTGCAGGCCGGTTGCGCCGGTGGGGCCGTCAAACTTGGTCCCGTCAGGCATCACGGCGGACGCGTCCACCAGCTGGCCGGCATAACCGGTGCGCCAGGCGCCCACCGCGTCGAAATTCTCCAGGCTGAAGCCCAGCGGGTCCATCTTGGTATGACAGGAGGCGCAGACCGGATTCTTGCGGTGCAATTCCATCTGCTCGCGCACCGTCATGGTCTTGCCGTTCTTCGCATCGTCGAGCGACGGCACAAGCGGCGGCGGCGGCGGCGGCGCGGCGGCCAGCAAGTTTTCCAGAATCCACTTGCCGCGCAGCACCACCGAGGTGCGGTTGTTGTAGGAGGTGACGGTCAGGATCGCCCCCTGCCCCAACAGGCCGCCCCGATGTTGTGCCGGATCGAGCTGGACCTTGCGGAAGGTCGTGCCATAGACGCCGGGAATGCCGTAATGCTCAGCCAGCCGCTGATTGAGATAGGTGTAGTTGGCGTCCAGGAAATCCAGCGCGCTGCGGTTTTCGCGCACCACGCCGTCAAAGAACATTTCGGTTTCCGTCTGCATCGCCGAACGCAGGCGCGCGTCGAAACCCGTGAAGGCGCGGCGGTCGGGCTTCTGATATTCCAGCCGGCGCAGATAGAGCCATTGTCCGGCGAAGTTCTCGGTCAGCGCCTTGGCGCGCGGGTCGGCCAGCATGCGCGCAACC
>DATBCP010000473.1:0-4503 GCA_036270435.1 Rhizomicrobium sp.
CGAAAAGCCCAGTTCGGCCAGTGCCTTGGGATCCAGGCCGCTGGCGCTGTAATCGAAATAGTCGGGCCCATACAGGATCTCCCGTGCCTTGCCATTTTCCAGCCCGTAAATCCTCACCGGATCGGCGGAATACCGGTTGAGATGAAAGAAGGAGACCGGATCGGAGGCCGGTCCGGCGCCCTGCAAGGCATGGTCGGCGCGGAACCTGATCTTCTGGACGGCATCGAAGTCGATGTCCTTGATGATGTGGCTGGCCCGGGGCTGGGGCGCTTCATAGGGCTGGGCGGCGTTGCTTTTGGCGCGCGCGGCCAGTTCCGCAAAGCTGAAATCCCTGGGCGGTCCCAAACGAATGGCCGGGCGCGCGGCCGCCGGCGCCGCCAGAACGGCGCAAGTTCCGGGCGGAAGCAGGCTGGCCGACAAGGCGGCAAGCAGCAGGCGTCGATCAAGCTCGGTCATGGGCGAGAACTCTTAGGGTAACTGGAAGCAGCAATGATGGAAAAGTTGAGGCGGAACCGCCGCAGCATCGCGGGTGGGAGCGATGACGTTCCAAATTTGTTGTAGAAATACAGGCGGCGACAGAAAAGCCCTGGATTCGGACGGAGTGATCCTTTTTTTCGCCGCATTGTCACGTTTCATTACTGAAATCGAATGGGCTTCAACTTATTGGGTTACCAGATGGACTCCCAGTCTCGCGTATTTGAGGCACCGGTCGAGGAAACTTCTTCCGGCGTCCCCCTGCGTTGTCACCGTTCGATGTACACCCAACCCCTGGTGCCTTGGACGCCGAGCCGCATTTTCGCGGCCCTGTTCCAGGCGCTGGTTGCAATCCCCGCTCAATTGGCGCCGGCCAGACTAAACCGCCGCCGTGCCTGACATCGCGCCGCGGCGCTGGCTGTATCTTTTTCTGGTGCTGGCCTCCACCGTGGCCGCCGTCACGCAGATGGCGGGAGTGTTGCAGGCTGACGGCTTCACGCTGCGTGAAGTGGTCATCCTGGTCCTATTCGCCATTCTCTTCGCCTGGATTGTCTCGTCCTTCTGGCTGGCGCTGTTTGGTGTTTGGGCGCGGCTCAACCGGATCAATCTGCTGCCGCTGAAGCCGGCCAATGGACCAACAGCTGCGCGCACCGCCATCCTGATGCCGATCTACAATGAGGACGTGGCGCGGGTTTTTTCGGGCGTGCGCGCGATATGGGAATCGGCAGGTCCCGATTTCGATTTCTTCATTCTCAGCGACAGCACCAATCCCTCCAATTGGGTGTCGGAGGAACTGGAATGGCAACGGCTGAAAAACGAGCTGGGGGAATCCGCCACCATCTTCTATCGCCACCGCGCCAAGAACACCGGCCGCAAGTCGGGCAACATCCAGGAGTTCTGCGAGAATTGGGGCCAGCTCTACGACTATATGGTCATCTTGGATGCCGACAGCTTGATGACCGGCAAGACGCTGACCCAGCTGGTCGGATTGATGGACGCCAATCCCCGCGTCGCCCTTATCCAGGCGCCGCCCCAGCTGGTGGGCCGCAACTCCCTGTTTGCCCGCATCCAGCAATTCGCTTCCAGCGTCTATGGGCCGATTCATGCCGCCGGCCTTGCCTTTCTGCAGGGGCCTGACGGCAATTATTGGGGCCATAACGCCATCATCCGGGTGCATGCCTTCATGCAGCATTGCGGGCTGCCGCGCCTGTCCGGCGCGCCGCCTTTTGGCGGCGAGATCATGAGTCATGATTTCATCGAGGCCGCCCTTTTGCGCCGCGCCGGCTGCGAAGTCTGGATGGCGCCCGATATCGGCGGTTCCTTTGAAGAGCCGCCACCCACACTGCTGGATTACCTGATCCGCGACCGCCGCTGGGCCCAGGGCAATCTCCAGCATCTGCGCATCGTATTTGCGCAGGGATTGACGCTGCCCAGCCGGCTCCATTTGGCCTTGGGCATCATGAGCTATGTCTCTTCGCCGCTTTGGCTGTTGCTGCTGGTGGTGTCGATCAGCGACATGATGAGTTCCCAGACGCCATCCTCCCCCGGGTACATGGGATTGGAGCCCATATTGCCGCTGTTTGTCTCGCATGCGGCCGAGTTGATGGTCCTGGTTGTGGCGACCTTGGTGGTCCTTTACGGCCCCAAGGTGATGGCCGTCATCGCTGTGCTGGAAAGCCCCGAGGCCACGCGCGCCCATGGCGGTGCGGGCGCGGTACTGTGGAGCGCCCTTTGGGAATCGCTGTTCGCCACCATGATCGCCCCGATCGTGATGCTGCAGCATAGCTGGTTCGTATTCAGCATCCTGATCGGCATGGCCACAGGGTGGAACGCGCAGACCCGCACCGATCGCGCCCTGCCATGGGTGCTGGTGGCGCGCAAATTCGCGCCGCATACCATTATCGGCTTGGGGTGCGCCTTTTTGCTGCAGCATTATGCGTCCGGCAGCTTTGATTGGTTCCTGCCGCTGCTGGCGGGATTGTGGCTTGCCATTCCCCTGGTGGTGGTCAGCAGCAGTCCCTTGCTGGGCAAAGTGGCACGGGATGAGCGTCTCTTTTTGGTGCCAAGCGAGACTTGGGGCTCAAAGGTTCTCAGTCGTGCCCATGCCCTGGCCGGCAGCCATCAAGCCATCGCGGATCCCGCGCCGGAACTGGTACTGGATGATGCGCGCGTGCGCGACCTGCATCTCGCCCTGCTGGCGGGAGCACCGGTGCCCCCTGTGGATCCGCTTCGGCTCTGGAGCCTGCGCGAGCACGCCCGCCGGCGCGACACGGCCCAATTCAGCCGCGAGGATTGGGCCTTGCTGCTGTCGGACTCCGAGGGGCTGAAGACCCTGAGCACCTCGTCTGGGGCTTGATGGGCGGCCAGGGCCGCGACTTTCCGGTTGCCGCGCGCCGGCACTTGCAGACAAATAGAGGGTGATGGAAGGCGGGGGGAAAACGATGTTCGCAAAGCTTCTTGGGGGTGCCCTTTTCCTGGCACTGGCGACGCCGGCGGCGGCGCAAATCGCCGTCGCCAATGTCACCATCGACACCTCCAAGCCGGGAGCGGAGATCGACCGTCATATCTACGGCCAGTTCGCCGAACATCTGGGCCGCGGCATCTATGAAGGCATCTGGGTGGGCGAGAACAGCAAGATCCCCAACATCGGCGGTTATCGCAAGGATGTTGTGGAGGCGCTGCGCAAGATCCATGTGCCGGACATCCGCTGGCCCGGCGGCTGCTTCGGGGATCTGTACGATTGGCGCGACGGCATCGGTCCGCGCGCCAAGCGTCCGGTGCGGGTCAACGTCCATTGGGGCGGCGTCACCGAGGACAACAGCTTTGGTACCAACGAATTCATGAATTTCGCCGAACTGGTGGGCGCGGATGCCTATGTCTCGTTGAATGTGGGTTCGCTCACGCCTTACGACAATGCGCAATGGCTGGAATATATGACCTCGGACAGCCAATCCTCGCTGGCCAAGGAGCGGCGCAAGAACGGGCGCGCCAAACCCTGGACGGTTCGCTTTGTCGGCATCGGCAACGAGACCTGGGGTTGTGGCGGCAATATGCGCGCCGACTATGCCGCCGATATCAACCGCCGCTACGCGACCTTCGCCAACACGCCGCGCGAGATGGGCACGCTGAGGATCGCCAGCGGTTCCCATGACGACAATTACGATTTCGGCGAAACCATGATGCGCGACGGCGGACGGTTCGACGGCCTCAGCGTGCATTATTACACCGTGCCGCGCATCTTCCGCGACAAGGGCCCGGCGACCGGCTTTCCGGAGAGCGAATGGGCTTCGACCTTGGTCCATGCCCGGCATATCGATGAGATCGTCACCAAGACCGCCGCGATCATGGACAAATACGACCCGGACAAGAAGATCGGGCTCTATGTCGATGAATGGGGCGCCTGGTACGACCAGGAGCCGGGCAGCCATCCCGGCTTTCTCTATCAGCAAAACAGCTTGCGCGATGCGGAAGTGGCGGCTTTGAGCCTCAACATCTTCCAGCGCCACACCGACCGGGTGAAAGGCGCCAATATCGCCCAGATGATCAATGTGCTGCAGGCCATGATCCTGACCGACAAGGAGAAGATGTTGCTCACGCCCACCTATCATGTCTTCGACATGTACCAGGCCTTCATGGGGACGACGCCCTATCCTGCGACGGTCTCAGGGCCGGACTATGTCCAGGGCGGCAACCACCTGCCGATGGCGGATGTGTCGGCGGCGCGCGGCAAGGACGGCAAGCTGGTGCTGGCCATTGTCAACACCGATCCAGGGCATGCGGTGCAGGTGGTGACCAATCTCACCGGCAGCGCCCATGGCCGCATCCTGTCGGCCTTTGCCATGGACGCGCACAACACTTTCGACAAACCCAACCAGGTGCATCCGGTGGCGTTCAGCAGCAGCACCCAAGATGGCAAGATGTCCTTCGACATGCCGGCGAAGTCTGTTGCAGTTGTTACGGTGGATTGATTTATAAAATAAAGTTGCTCACACGGCCGCGCGCCTAAGCTCGCGGCGTCCCGGCCTCGCG
>DATBCP010000474.1:0-4198 GCA_036270435.1 Rhizomicrobium sp.
CACTGAAGCGCGAATTGTCGAGAAAAGGCGGGATTTCTCGCGGTTTTTGTTCCGAGCCGTGAACTTGCCCAGGCTCGGCTCGTCGTCCGCTAAATTTTTTTCAATAAAATCACATAGATGCGTAAGGACGGGCGGAAGGCCGCGTGAGCCCCGGTGTCAGAGCAGTCCGACGAAACTTTACGGAACCTGGCAAGCCAAGCGCCAAAAAAATAAAGGGCTTGGCGCCTTCGACTCGCCAAGCCCTTGCGCAAAGCCCCCATGAGCACGCCTCACGCGTGTCGTCATTGAACGATCTTCAAGGACCCACCGCAACTTAGGGGTTCTACGTATTCACAGACCCGGTGAATCCGAAGAAGGTGAGCATGTGCGACGTGCACAATATCCGCTTACGTTTGCCGCAGAACCGCCGCAAAGGATGAAGAACCGTTTGGAACAGTCACACACAACGCCACGTTTATATGGTGTGATCTGTATGGAGCCGCGAATGGCTTTCCTTGATGACGCCAGACACACCGGACGAAACACATATGCTTCGGATTGCGGGCCGTGGCCGCGCGAATTCGTCACGCTGGCGCTTGTTGCCGGGTGTCTTGCATTCTGGGCCATCGTGGTTTTGGCCCTGTCCTATTTTTCCTGATCTGTCTGCCGCGCTTCACCGGGCGAGGGCCGCCAAGGCTTGACCGCTCGTGGCGCCCATCACGATCCAAAGAGCCACCAACGCAACACAATAAAGTGCGGCCAGGACACGGTCTCCCTGTCGCGCACAGCAATAGGCGCGCCACGCCAAGGGCCCCGTGATGGGACCAAGCGCCAGCCATGGGAGAAAGGCCAAGCTTTTGGGATGCGCTCGGATGGACATTCCCAGCTAACGCGCAGTCGAAGCATTTGTTGCAGCGTTCTGGCTGTTGAGGCGCGGCGGAATGCCGGAACCGACGGCCCGGATTATCTTCAATTTTAGGAATTGGACGCGTCAGGCGGCGCCCCGATCATTCTTCCTTGAAACCGAACCGGCTGGATTTGGCGCTGGGCGCGGGAAGAAGTTGCACAGCAATCCCCTGGCTGTGATGGCGAACCACGCGAACCTTGGTATGTCCCAGCGTCACCAGCGAGCCGATACGCGGGCGTTCGGAAATCCGGATCGACATGCTCCGCATCGAAGCGTCGATGATTTCGCAGGGGATCGCCGCACCATCCGCCATCCGGCAAACCGCGGCAATGGATGTGGGGACGCGGACTTCCTTGCGCTCCTTGGTTTGGGTGGTGTCATAGCCGTTCACGTAATTCGACAGCCCTTTCAGCAGCCCCATGACCGCGTCATTGTCGACGGCAAAGCGCACCGCAACTTCCGCATCGTTGCTGCGGACAATCTCAATCCGGAAGCGTCCAAATCCCTTGATGTAAAGATGCAGTTCTCCCTCGAGGGGCGCGGGATTGTCGCGGCGCAGGCGGGCGCCTCCGGGAGACAAGTCCAGAATCTGGCATTGCTGCGCAATGCCGGAGGCGAATATCGCGCCTTCCAACGCGACCAAGGCGCGCTGGTATTTCCGGTTGTTGGCGGGTTCCGACAAAGTGGCGTCGATCTGGCGCTTGGCCTCTGCAAACGACATGTAGCTGGCGGGGTGGGAGGCGGTACGCTGGACGCAATCGGCGGCATCTCCCGTCCGCACGAAGCTCGCAACCCATCTGCCGTCGGCTTCTTGCTCGTTGGTAATGCAAAAGCCCAGATATTCAACCGGTGTGCGCCGGCGCACCAGCTCCGAGGCATGCTCGTCATGCTGCTCGGCCGTGGCTGCGGCTTTATCAAACCGCAACGGCTTGCGCTTGAGCGGTTTTTTCGGACGGGTCTCCAAGGGAATCTTGACCTCATGCGGCGACGATTTGATCCGCAGCCCCATATGTTGGCGCGGCTTGCCGAAAAGCCTTTCGCGTATGGCGTCGTAACCGCCGCTGTCGCTGGCGGCGAATCGCGCACCCGTCTTGATGTCGAAACTGAAGCCCACCGATTGTCCCCGACCGGCCGTTTTTGCAGAGCGTGATAGTGACTTGGAAATCGCTACTTTTTCGTATTCGATCGGCGCCGGAGCCGAGCGGTCTGGCCGGTTTCTGTATCATTTTGGAACAGGGCGGGCGCGGGGGCGCCTTGCACCGAGCAGCATAGCAGCATCCCATCCACAGCCAGATCGGATGGACCTCGCTGTTTTGGCAAACGCCGCGAGCTTGGGCGAGCGGCCAGCTATTTCACCCGGATTTGTGCCGGGTCCTGCAGAAAGATCTGGGGCTGGTCGCGAAAGTCTTCTATGTGGCCCGTGATCTCGATCATCTTGCCGTCAATGGCAGACAGGTCGGAGAATCTGCCCCTGTTCCAGCGGCTGACATATCCGGCAACAGGGGCGCCTTCGCCCCGGCCGTCCAGATCGATATAGGCCTCGCCGGAAGGCATGATGGTGAGCGCGGCACGGCCGCTCACGGTCGCGGTCTTGCCGAGATGCCGGACGGCATCCTCGCTGGGAATGGAAGCGGCAAACGCCGGCGAGGCGCACAGCACAGCCAGCAAGGCAAGTCTTGTCAATGTGTTGGTCGCTATCTCGAGCATGGCGGGACCTCGTGCCGACGCAGGGTCGAGTTTAGCACCGGCTGCAGAAAGTGCACACCGAAGCAATCCTGTGCTGTGGACTCCTCGGGGCGGCGGAGTCAGGCTCTCCCGGCATTTGGCTTGGGAGGGCTTCCATGAAATTTGCAACATGCTTTACAACATGCGTGGTGATTTTTGCCGGCTTTGCGGCCTTGGCCGGCGCTGCCGACGCCCGGCAGGTTTATGTGCCAGGCTTTTACCGGCCCAATGGGATTTGGGTCCCGCCACACTATCGTACCGTTCCGGATGGCACGGCGTATGACGGCGCCGTCGAGTCCGGCGTCAATCCCTACACCGGACAAACACTCGTGAATCCGTATACGGGACAGGTGGCGCCGAATCCCTATCCCTATGGAAATCCCTATCAGTCTCCTTATCAGGCGCCCTATCAGGCGCCTTATGTTCCTCCGCCGGCGTCTGTCCCCTATTACGGCGCGCCATAGCAGACCGTGTGTTTGTCGGCATGCGAGCGAATTGATCCCTGGCGGTGACTTGCCGCCGGGGGCGGCCCGCAGCACACTCTTCCCGGCATCGGAAATACAAGAACAAGGAGGGTCCGATGAGGACGCGCAGCATCGCAGCCATGGCGCTTTCGGGGGCTTGCCTTTGGCTGTGCGCCGTCGCCGCGGATGCCCGGCTCGCCATCTCCGGCAATGACGGCAAACAGCTCCAAAAGGGCGAAGACGGCACGGTCACGCCCGACAGCGTCAGTGTGATCGATCTCAATGCCTATCCGCCCAAAGTGATCGGCCAGGTCCAGGTTCCGGCCGCCATGATCGGTCCGCCGGAAGCGGTGGCGGTGAGTCGGGACGAAAGCTTCGCCATTGTCACAGCCGCCCAAAAGGTCAATTCAACCGATCCCATGCACCCGTTGGACAATGATCAGGTTTCGGTGATCGATCTCAGCCAGCCTTCCAAACCGCGGGTGATCGAGACCGTCGCATCCGGTGCCGGCGCGAGCGGCGTCACCATGAACAAGGCACAGACCCTGGTTCTGGTGGCCGCAAAGATGGAAGACGCCATCATCGTGCTGCGCCTTTCAGGGCGAAAGCTCGTACGCACCGGCCGCGTCGATCTGGGCAAAGGTGCCGCACCCACGGACGTGGTTTTCGCACCGGATGGCCGTCATGCCTATGCAGTGGGCTGGGGCGTGAACAAGATCATCGAGCTGGCGGTGGATGGCGCGAACGTCACGGCGACCGGCCAGGATGTGGCGACGGGCAAGGTTCCTTATGGCGCGACGATAACGCCGGACGGCAATTGGCTGATCAACACCAATCTCGGCGGCGCGCTGCAGGGCGAAGACCGCACCGGGACGTTGACCCTGGTGGACTTGAAGTCCCATCGCCTGGCGGCGTCCGCGCCGGCAGGGCGCACGCCCGAACATGTGACGCTGTCGCCGGACGGCAAGTATGCGGCGGTGGTGCTGGCCAACGGCGCGGCCAATGTCAAATCCGACCCCAAGTGGGACACGGTCACCGGCATCTTGAAAATCTTTGCCGTGGCGCCGGGAAACCTGACAGAAGTGGCGCATGCCGACAGCTGCCACTGGGCGCAGGGCGCGAC
>DATBCP010000475.1:0-2305 GCA_036270435.1 Rhizomicrobium sp.
GGCGGCGAAATCGGTAATCGTCAAATCCTCCGGACGTGCCGTGGGATCGATGCCCGCCTTTTCGAGCAGGGCTTCGCCCCCCAGCGGCCTGAGCGATTGCCGCAGCATCTTGCGGCGCTGGCCGAAAGCGGTGGCCGTGACGCGTTCCAGTTGGCGCAAATCGGCCGGCGCCAAGGGTTCCTGGCGCGGGTCCAACCGCACGATGGCCGAAGTCACCGACGGCGGCGGAACAAAGGCCCCCTTGTTGACATCGAACAGGATCTTCGCGGTGCAACGCCACTGTGCCAGGACCGACAGACGCCCGTAATGTTCGCTGCCCGGCTGGGCGGTGATGCGCTGGGCCACTTCTTTCTGGAACATCAGGGTGAGGCTGGACCATAGCGGCGGCCAGTTTTCAGCTGTCAGCCATTTCACCAAAAGCGCCGTTCCCACATTATAGGGCAAGTTGGCAGCCACGCGCACGCCGCGCGGCAAGATCGCGGCCTCGTCCAGTTCCAGCGCATCGGCGGAAACCACCTCCAATTTGCTGGGCCAGGCGCGGGCGATCTCCTCCAGTGCCGGCAGGCAGCGTTGGTCCCGTTCCACAGCAATCACTTTATTCGCGCCTTCGCTCAACAGCGCCCGCGTAAGACCGCCGGGTCCCGGCCCGACTTCGTAAAACACGCCACCCCCGGCAGCGCCGGCCGCGCGCGCGATCTTCCGCGTGAGATTGAGATCGAAGAGGAAATTCTGGCCCAGGGATTTTTTCGCCGCCAGGCCATGTGCCGCTATGACATCGCGTAGCGGAGGCAACTTATCGTCCATCGTGTCTTGTGCCATTCATTTTTATTGGCCGCGCCGCCTAACGCTGCGCTGGGCGGTCGCTCCCGGCGCTGCGATCACGTCCCGCAGAGGCGGCAGCTTACCGGGCCAGTTTTTATTTGATTCTGGCATCCGCCATTTCCGCCGCCATCCGGATCGCCGCGATCATGCTGCGCGGATCAGCCTTGCCGGTGCCGGCAATGTCCAACGCCGTGCCATGGTCGGGCGAAGTGCGCACGATCGGCAAGCCCAGCGTGACATTCACGCCGTCCCAGAAACTAAGGGTCTTGATCGGGATCAGCGCCTGGTCGTGATACATGCAGAGCGCCGCGTCATAGGTCTTGCGCGCCTCTTCATGGAACAGCGTATCGGCGGAAAGCGGACCCTTCACGTGAAAACCGCGCGCCTTGAGCGCCGCGACCGCCGGTGCGATCGCTTGTGCATCTTCGCCGCCCAGCATGCCATCCTCTCCGGCATGGGGATTGAGACCCGCCACCGCCAGGCGGGGATTGAGAATTCCAAAGTCGCGGCGCAGCGCGGTCAGGATGATTTCGCCGGTGTCGAACACCGCCTGCTTGCTGATTGCCTGAGGCACCTTGGCGACGGGCAGATGGATAGTCAACGGCACGACCCGCAAGCTGTCGCTGGCCAGCATCATCACGGCTCTCGGCGTGCCGGTCAGGTGGGCCAGAAACTCGGTATGGCCGGGAAAGCCGAAGCCCGCGGCGTTCAACACCGCTTTATGGATGGGCGCGGTGACCAGCGCAGCGGCTTCTTTCTTCAGGCAAAGGGACGCCGCTGTTTCGATGGCTTCTGTGACGGCGGCCGCATTGCGCACATCCGGTTTGCCCGAAACGGCGGTTACGGGCGAATGGGTCGCGATCACCGCGCCGCTCTGTGCAGCGAACAGCTTGGCATCGCCCACCAGTTTCAGCGGATGGTCGCCGACCCTGCCTCCAAAATGACGGAAGGCCGCTAGCGCAACCTCTGGCCCGATCCCGGACGGTTCGCCCATGGTGATGAGGATGGGTTTGTCTGTCCCGTTACCGGACTTTTTCAAGGGATTCGCCTTTCAGCGCGGTCCTTTGATGATCCGCTTTCAGCGTGGTCTTTTAATGATCCGCTTTCAGCGGATAAGGGCATCAGGCTTGCTGTCATCGCGCACCTGAATATTGGCGTCGCGCTTCAGATCGCGCAGATAGCGCCGTGCCAGGGCGGCGATCTGGCTCTGGAACAGGTCGTCTTCCACCTGTTGGCGCGTGGGCATCACATAGGCAGTCTTGGCCTCGATCCGTTTGTCGCAGCGTCCGATCAATTCGATGCCCGCATCCGACATGAACGGCTGTGCCGCCTCGCCGGGATGGGTGAGTTTCATGGCGTCCTGGATCTGGGGGCTCAGTTCGGCCAGCTTGGCATCGCCCAGGTCCATATAGACCGAGCCGTTCATCTTCTGGTGCAACTCATCCAGCTGGCTGCAGCCGGCATAATGAGTCTGGATCTGCAC
>DATBCP010000476.1:0-3579 GCA_036270435.1 Rhizomicrobium sp.
CAACAGTCCGCGCGGCAACAACCGCTTCAGCGACCAGCCTTCAGCCACGGCCCACCTCAGCCACGATCAGGGACGAGCATATAGCCATGCCCCAATGCGCCCGCGTTGGGGCCATCAAAGAAGGTCGGCGGAAAACAGCTAACCACGATCAGGAAGGAGCATATAGCCGACCCCCCGGACCGTCTGCAGATAGAGCGGCAGCTTGGGATCTTCCTCGATCTTGCGGCGCAGCCGCGTCACCTGCACGTCGATGGAACGTTCCAGCGCCACATTCAGCCGCTTGCACAATTCGGTGCGGCTGAAGGGGCGCCCGGCATGGGTGGCAAAAAGTTGCAGCAGCGCGGCCTCGGCTCCGGTGAGTTTCACCGGCCGCCCCGAGCGCGTCAGGCGCGATGTGCTGGGATCGAACAACGCTTCCCCCATGCGCACCGGGCCCTCCACGACCATTTCCGCGGGCGCGGCGCGGCGCAGCAGCGAATTGACCCTGAGCAACAATTCCCGCGGCTCGAAAGGCTTGGGCAGATAATCATCGGCCCCGAGTTCCAGGCCGGCGATGCGGTCGGCGGGATCGCCCCGCGCCGTCAGCATCAGGATGGGCACGGCGGATTCCTGGCGCACGCTGCGGGTCAGGTCCAGGCCGGATTCCCCCGGCATCATCACATCCAGGATCAAGAGATCGAATTCCATGCTTTTCATCAGGGCGCGCGCCTCCGGCGCCCCGGGAGCCGCACTCACCCGGTAACCATTGGACGACAGATAGCGCTGCAACAGGGCGCGCAGCCGCTCATCATCGTCCACCACCAGCAGGTGTGGTTCGTCCGGGGCAGGCAAACTCATGGCTGCCATGCCTTGGGCAGGGGCGAAAAAGCCCTTGTCGCTCTTGCGGTTTTCGCGCCGGCCATGCTGCAATACATGGCAGAAAAATTAGGCCCTCCCACCAAGGGGGGCAAGCCCGGCAGGACTGAACCTAGGACACCAAGACCATGGCAGACGTGATTCCCTTCGACCAACGCGATGGCTCGCTTTGGTATGACGGACGGCTGGTGCCATGGAAGGATGCCAAGACCCATGTTCTGACTCATGGACTGCATTATGGCTCTTGTGTGTTCGAGGGCCAGCGCATCTATGGCGGCACGATCTACAAGCTGAAGGAACATACCGCACGGCTGTTCTCTTCGGCCGAAACCTTGGGCTTCAAGATCCCCGTCACCCAGGACCAGATCAACCAGGCCTGTATCGAGGCCGCTTCGGTCCAGAACATCAAGGACGGCTATCTGCGCCCCGTCGCCTTCCGCGGCAGCGAGATGATGGCGGTTTCGGCGCAGAACACCACTATCCATGTCGCCATCGCCTGCTGGGCCTGGCCGTCCTATTTCAGCCCGGCGGAAAAGCTCAAGGGCATCCGGCTGGATATCGCGCGCTGGCGCCGTCCTTCGCCGGAGACGGAACCGGTGCATGCCAAAGCCGCCGGCCTCTATATGATCTGCACCATCTCCAAGCATGAAGCCGAGGCGAAAGGCTATGCCGATGCGCTGATGTTCGACTATCGCGGCTATGTCGCGGAAGCCACCGGCGCCAATGTCTTCTTTGTGCAGGACGGCGTGCTGCACACGCCCATCCCCGACTGCTTCTTGAATGGTCTCACCCGCCAGTCGGTCATCGCCATCGCCAAGGCACGCGGCGTCCAGGTTGTGGAGCGCCATATCCAGCCGGAGGAGATGAGCACCTTCACCGAATGCTTCCTCACCGGTTCGGCGGCGGAAGTGACGCCGGTGTCGGAAATCGGGTCCTATCGCTTCAAGCCGGGCGCACTGACGGAAACGCTGATGACCGCTTATGCCGATGAAGTCCGGGGCGTGACGAAAGTGTCCGCCTAAGCCTTCGGGTTGAACCAAACGATCAGCACAGCCCCAGCCAGCAGCAAGATGATGCCGGCGATTTCACGCGAGCTTGTCTTCTGACGGAAGACGAAGTGCGTCACGCCCTGGGCAAACAAGACCTCCACCAGCGCCAGGGTGCGCACGCTGGCGGCGGTGGCCAGCGCAAAAGCCAGGAACCAGCATTGCGACGCCGCCGCGCCGGAAAAGCCGGCCAGCAGGCTTGGCCGCCACAGCGCGGCGATCGCTTTCATTGTGTTGCGCTTGAACGCGACCAGCCAGGCCGACAGCAAAAGGGTCTGCAAGGTCAATCCCGCCGCCAGCGAAAACGTCGCGCCCAGCACAAAGCTGGCTTGATGCAAGGACAGGATGGCGCCGCGATAGCCGATGGCCGAGGCCGCGAACAGCGCGGCGGAGAAAAGTCCCAGCAGCGCGGGCCTGGTGCCGCCTGCAAGCGCTTCCGGCTTGACGGAAATCAGCGTCACGCCGGTCATCGCGACAAGGATCGCCAGCGCCATGGCCGGCGTCAGCGGATCACCCAGGAAGACAAGCCCCATCAGCGCGACCAACACGGGCTCGGTCTTGAGATAGGCCACCGTGACGACGAAAGAACGTCGCTCCATGGTCAGCAGCATCAAGGCCGTGCCGCCGATCTGGGTAAGCGCGCCCAGCAAGGTCCAAAGCGCGAAGTCGCGATGGATTGCCGGCAGCGAAGCGCCGGTCCAGGACAAGACGGCCGCCAGGAACAGCAGCGCAAACGGAAAGCCGAACAGGAAGCGCACCAGGGTTGCGCCCAGCGCACCCAGCCGGGGCGTCAATTCGCGCTGCAGGGCGTTGCGCGCGGTCTGACCTGCCGCGCCCAGCAGCGTGAAGAAAACCCAGTTCACGGATTCACATCGACTCGCGCAGCCGGCCTTCGCGGCCTTCTGGTGTGGGCCCGGGCCGCAAATGCGCCATGCCGTTCCGGAAGTAGACCACGCCGGTATAGACGGTCAGGGCAGCGGCCAGCCACAACAGGGAATAGGCGACCGCCGCGTAAGAGATCGAAGGAAGGCCCGGCACCAGCCGGTCCGCCAAGGGGGTCAGGATCATGGCGCCGATGGCGATCATCTGCACCGCGGTCTTGAACTTGGCGACCGTGGTGACGGGGACGCTGACCCTTGTGCCGGCCAGGAATTCGCGCAGGCCTGAAACCAGGATCTCGCGCGCCAGGATGATCAGGGCAGGCACCAGCTTCAGCAGGCTCAACATGCCATTGGGCTTGATCTGGGTGAAGGTGCCTTCCGCCACCAGCATCATCAGCGCCACGCCCACCAGCACCTTGTCGGCGATGGGGTCCAGCATGCGGCCGAAATCCGATCCGGCCTTGAGCTTGCGGGCGGCAAAACCATCCAGCCAGTCGCTGACGCCGGCGATCACGAACACGGCGAAGGCCACCAGCCGTGCCGCATCACCGGGAATGACAAAGGCCACGACATAAACCGGGACCAGCAGGAGACGCAGGATGGTCAAGGCATTGGGCAGGGCGAACATGGGGGGAGTTTAGAATCCCTCTACGGTCAGGTCATCCGCCCGGATGAAAGAAATCGAAGATTTTCTTGGCCAGGGTCTCGCTGACCCCGGAAACCGCGGAAAGATCGGTCAGGCTGGCGCCGGCCACGGCGCGGGCGGAACCGAAATGCTGCAACAAGGCGCGTTTGCG
>DATBCP010000477.1:0-9297 GCA_036270435.1 Rhizomicrobium sp.
ATGCGGCGCCAAAGACACCCGATCCAGGCTCGATGCATAGTCTCCGCCATCGTTCGCTGAAGCGCTTGCCTGCTGGTCCTTCGTCGCCTGGTCGTTGACATGTTGCGGCAACCCCGGAATCGTGAGGATATCCTTTGGGTCCATGAACCAGTTAAGGCTGCTGCCGGCATCCACATCCGGCAATCCATCGAAAATGCTGCCGCGCTTGGGAACGAAAGACGCGTGACCCTGCCCGGGCGAAAATCCGGGATCGATATCGGTTGGGCCCTCCGGTTCGGAAAAATCAGCATCAAACCATCCGTCCGGCACCTGTGGCATCCGCACCATTCCAACCTCGAAATGTTGAAAAAGAAAGCCCCGCTTTCACGGAGCCTCAAGACAAGCGCGTCACCCGCACTTCCTCACCATGACAAAAGACATACCCGAATTTTAAAACCCGGATCAATCACCTCTCGCGCACCGGCTGCGGAAATCAAGTCTTCTTGTCTCCCATCACGCCTTGCTCCAATTCGCCAAGCCGATTCAGAAATGCCGCTCGCCGCAATGGGCTTCAGCGCTGGCGCACATGCGCGCGCTGTTGTCCTGTTGCTGATAGTGCCAGCCCATGACCGCCAGCCCCAGGAATATCGCAACCACCCCACTGACCAGAATCCACCGCTCCATGGCGAACGCCCCGATTCAGACCGGACCATGATATCGCGCAGATCCCATCCTGTCAGCGCCGAGAGCGGCAGCGATACATCCTGTCACCCATGCTAGAAGTCCGGCATGGACAAGAGACAGGATCGCTCGCCCTGGGAGGTTTTCCGCATATTCCTGCGGCTGGGCCTGAGCTCCTTCGGCGGCCCCATCGCCCATCTCGGTTATTTCCGCCATGAGTTCGTCCTTCGCCGCCAATGGCTGGACGAGCAGGCCTATGCCGACCTGGTGGGGCTCTGCCAATTCCTGCCCGGCCCTGCCAGCAGCCAGGTTGGATTCGCGCTGGGCCTGTCGCGCCGGGGCCTGTCCACCGGCCTGGCCGCCTGGCTTGGCTTCACCTTGCCGTCCGCCTTGCTGCTGTTCCTGTTCGCCAGCATCGCCATGTCCCTCACCGGCTCCATCGCGATAGCCGCGATCCATGGTCTCAAGATCGTCGCGGTGGCGGTGGTGGCTCAGGCGCTCTGGGGTATGGCGCGCAGCCTCACCCCCGACCTTCCGCGCGCCGCTATCGCCGTTTTGGCGGCACTCGTTGTTTCTCTTCTTTCCGGCTCCTTTGGCCAAATCCTGACCATCGTGACCGGCGCCCTGTTGGGACTTTTCCTCCGCCGCGGCGTCGCGACAACCGGCACTGTGCCGCTTCGCGTCACACTCTCTCACCGCCTGGCCATAGCCTCTCTCATCCTGTTTTTCCTTCTGCTCATTGCCGGGCCGCTATTTGCCGGCAGCAATCACACCGTCGCCGTTTTCCACGCCTTCTACCGTTCCGGAGCGCTGGTGTTCGGCGGTGGCCATGTGGTGCTGCCGCTGCTCAGTGATGCGGTCGTCCGCCCCGGCTGGCTTTCGCCCGCCACCTTCCTCGCCGGCTATGGCGCGGCCCAGGCCGTGCCCGGCCCGCTTTTCACCATCTCGGCCTATATGGGAGCGCTGCTGAACGCGCCGCCCAACGGCGCCTGGGGCGCGATGTTGGCCCTGATCGCGATCTTCTTGCCCGGCATGTTGCTGGTGATGGGCGCGCTGCCCTTTTGGGACAGGCTTCGCCGCCGCCCCGACCTTCAGGCCGCCATGCGCGGCATCAACGCCGCGGTGGTCGGCATCCTGGCGGCCGCGCTTTATTCCCCGCTCTGGATCAGCGCCATCACCAGCTGGCGCGACGCCGCGCTGGCCGCCGCCAGCTTCGCGCTGCTGGTCTTCGCCAAGTTCCCGTCATGGGCGATCGTGTTCGCGACCTCGGCGGTATCCATCCTGCTGGCGATCGCATAACCCGAATAGGGATCAGGCCGCAAACCCGAACGCGCCAGGCATTTGGTGAAATCCCCAAAGACGGCCATCAACTCTTCCACATCCGCCGTACGCGGCGCTCCCATGGGAAAGCCGTGATTCCAGAAGCTGGTGATATGGGATATCGCCCCCATCCTGTCGCCGATATCCAGGAACAGCTGGGGAGCGCCCAACAGGAAGTCGCGGAACAGCTTGGGACTGCGATGCTCGACCAGGCTGGCATAGGCGGCGTCATAGACGCCGATGATCTTGCGGATTTCCTCGCTATTGGCCTTGGCGCCGCGCAGAATGATGTTCTTGCTGGCTTCGAGAAGCGCTCGTTCCTCGCCACTCATCCTGCCGATGGGCATGATCGTCTTTATGCCCTTCAAGGTGCGGATCAGCTGAGGCCACACCTCCTCCAGGCACCATTTGTAATAAATGAAGCCGCGCCAGCAGAACACGCCCTCGCTGAATTCTCCAAGCCCAAGTCCCAGCGTGGCGCGCAAGGGTTCGAGCTTCTCATTCACCTGGTGTGACAACAGCGCGGTGGCCATGCGGCTCACCGCACCATGCTGTTTGCCGCCATCGGCCATCACCGCCAGCCGGCTGATCTCCTGCGCGGCATACTCATGCATGCGGATCTGATCGGTGTCCGAGATCGCGAAATAGCAGGCATCGGGATGGATGTCGTTGCAGCGCAAATGTTCGCGCAGCAGGAACGGGTCCAGTGAGGGCACCGCATCGATCATCCGCATCACATTCAGATCCCGCCTGAGATCGTCCTGCTCGCGGTAATTGCCGACATCCCGGACCAGCTCTTCGAAGCCCTTTTCGTCCACGAACAGCGAGTGCCCGCCGGACTTCAGCTCGCGACGTTCGAAAGGGATGATGATTTTGGTCCCCATCGCCCGCCGCCCGGCGAAAAGATCGACTTCGCTGGCTCTCAGCCGGTGCTTCAGGATCAGGGCATGATTGAAGATGGGAGAAACAAACAGCGGTTCCTCGCGATGCCCGGCATTGTCGGCATTGGCCTGTGCGATGGTAATCAAGTTCAGCACACGGCTGGAGGAAGCGTTCGACAGGGCGGTCAGGCTACGGACAGACCGGCTAACGGTCATGATCGGCCTCAGTCAGTTCATGGAACTGAATGTCGATCCCTTGTGTGTGGTGGCGGACCACCCATGCCCGTGTATGGCCCAGTAGAATTTCTTCGCCGATGGCCGGCCGCGCCAGCGTCTTCAGCGTGGCGCTGTCCAGCGATATGTCCACCAGGCTGCAAAACGCCTTGGTGCCGTCAGCGCAGGTAAAGGAATTGATCCGGGCGCTTGCGGTGCGGTCCTGGTGCAAATGCGCGACGCCCGACATGCCTTCGCGGACGAAAACCTCCAGATCCTGTTCCAGCCGCTTGCGCTTGGCTTCCTTGCAGACGAATTTCAGGCCCAGTTCGCCGTCGGAGGAATGTGTCGTGACGCCGTCGAAGCGGCCGAAACCTTTAACATAGAGAACAACGAAAGCGTCGACCGGCGGCGGCTCCGCGCAAATGATACCGGCGCCGCCGACCGAAAGATTGCTGATGGTGCAATCCACGGTACGCTCCTCGCCCGGGACAAACAGCTTGCCCTCCAATTGCGCCGAGACACGATCGCTGGCTCGCCGGTCTTGCGACCCTCCCGGCTGCATTCCGACCTTCATGACTGACCTACCCTTACGCTTGCCAGGCCGCCACGATAGGCAGGTTGGCTTAAAAATAGATTAGGTTTTCGAACAGCATTGCAATGGCGGGGCGCCAGCCTGCCCAAACATGGTTAGCAAAGTGTTGCAGGCACACTTCAACCCGAAAATATCAAATCGCATTGCCGCCGGGCGGATATTACGCGCGGCGATAACATTTTCTTTTGCAATCCACTGGCAGATTGCCGCGAAAGCCGAGCAACCCAGCCATGCGGATCTTCGGGCCAAACTTCCAATACCGGCTGCTGCAATTTGCAGCCCTGACGGCGTTGTTTTCGCTGCTCAATTATGTGGGCGCGGCGCTCTATGAGCGTACCGAAGGCGTCACCACCATCAAACCTTATGGCGCCGTCGCGCTGGCGCTGATCCTGATCCGGGGGCGGAGATGGCGCTGGCCCGTCATGGCGGCCGGCCTGGCGGGCGGCCTTTTCGTCAAATTGTTCTCCGACCCCAGCCTTGTCGATGGCATCGCCATTTCCGCGCTGAGCACCGGCGTGCTCTTGGCGGTCGATCTGCTTTGCCAGCGTTTGATCGGGCGCGAGATCGATTTCCGCGCCTGGAAGCAGCTGGTGCAATTCATCGCCATCGTGACCATCGTCGGCGCGATTTCCGGCTTCGCCTATGCCTTCGAGCAACATCTCTGGAAACCCCTGAAACTGTCCTCCGACTGGCAGTCCTGGTCGATTTCCATAGCCTTGTCCTACATCATCTTCACGCCGCTGATCGTGCTCATGGCCACCGGCCAGAAGGCGGCATACCTTGCGAACCGGCTTCACATGACCATGGGTCTGGCGATCCTCGGCGCAACGCTGGTGCTCAATTTCCTGCCGCTGAACCTGCCGCTGCTTTTCATGATCCCGCTGGCGCTGTTGCTGTTGACCATGATGGCCGGGATCGAAGGCACCGCGCTGGGGCTGGCTCTTACCCAGATGGTGGTGATGACGACGACACTATGGGGCCACAGCCCGGCCTCCATCAGCCATCTGCCGTTGGGCTATCAACTCTATTTCGTACAAGTCTTCATGAGCGTGATGGTGGGCGTGATGTTGCCCGCCGCCGCCGCCATCACCGAACGGGCCATCCTGCGCGACGGCATGCAAGCCGCCCTGCTGCGCGAGGAACGGGTCAACAAAGCCTTGCGCGACAGCGAGCGTCACGCCTTGACGTTGGCGGATGAAGCGCAGCGCGCCAACCAGGCCAAATCGGAATTCCTTGCCAATATGAGTCACGAACTGCGCACACCGCTCAACGCCATTCTGGGCTTCAGCGAAATCATCAAGGCCCAGCTTTACGGTCCTCTGGGGCATGAAAAATACGGGGAGTATGCCGGGGACGTGCACCAAAGCGGCATCCATCTGCTGGACCTGATCAATGACGTGCTGGACCTGTCCAAAATCGATGCCGGCCGGATGGAGCTGCGCGAAAGCATTTTCACGGTGAACGAACTGATCGGCGAAACCGCGACGCTGCTGCGCGACAAGGCCATGGGCCATGTCAGCCTGGAGCTTCGGCTGCCCGCGTCCATCACCGTGCGTGCGGACCGGCGGCTGACCAAGCAGATCCTCATCAACCTGCTCAGCAATGCCATCAAGTTCACGCCCAAAGGCGGCGCCATCACACTTGCCGCGTTTGAGAAACCCGGATCGGGAGTCGAGATCACCGTCACCGATACCGGCATCGGCATGACCCAAGCCCAGATCGAGAAGGCCTTTTCCGTCTACGGCCAGATCGACTCGCGCATCGCCCGCACCCATGAGGGCACGGGCCTCGGGCTTCCCATTTCCCAATCTCTGGCCCGTCTGCAGGGCGGCGACCTGCTCGCCCACAGCATGCCAGGTCAGGGCACGCGCATGGCGCTGGTCCTACCCGAAAGCCGCATCGTGCGCGCCATGCCGGCTTCGGCAGCGGAATAAAACTGCCTTTCATTGTCAGTCGCAACTATGGCATTGCGTGAAATCAATGCGCGCTTTGCGCGCCGGCTTGCTATGGTTTCGGCACGCACAAAATCCTGCGGGGGAACAGACATGGCCGATCCCGGAAATCCCAGCTACGGCCTGGTCGCCAAGATCCTTCACTGGCTGATCTTCCTTCTCCTGGCCGTGCAATATGCCATCGGCTCGATCATGCCGCATATCGGCCGCAAGACCGTGAACGAAGGCTGGGTCTCCTGGCATTTCTCGGTGGGCGCTGCGATTCTGTTCTTCATCGTCATCCGCCTGGTCTGGCGGCTGCTTCACCCGGTGCCGCTTGTCCCCACCATGACGCCCTGGGAGCGGACGGTGTCGGGCATCACCCATTGGGCCCTGTATGGTTTGGTCCTGGCGATGACCCTGCTGGGCTGGGCAGCCACCAATTCACGCGGCTGGGATGTCAAGCTGTTTGGACTCATCACCCTGCCCCAGCTGGCGCCCAAGGACTCGGCCTGGGGCCATGAATGCGGCGACATCCATAACATACTGGTCTATGTCCTGCTGGGCTTCATCCTTATTCATGTTGCGGGTGCGCTGTACCACTATTTCATCAAGCACGATCAAGTCGTTGGCCGCATGCTCTTCGCCTCCGGCCGGTAGCTTTCGCCCCGGCCGCCCGGCCGCGGTCGAAGGGCTTGTGAAGGTTCCATGGGGGGCCTAGGCTCCGGCCATGGTTACCAAACCGCCCACCAATTTCTCTGCATCGGAGCAGCGCAGCCGCGCGGTGCTGGACCAGATCGAGAAGGAACGCGCCGCGACTGACGCCAAGACGGCGCGGCTCAAGGCCCTGCGGCTGGCCAAGGAAGCCGAAGAAAAGGCGCAAGCCGTGCAAAAGGCCCCGGCTCCGGCCAAGCCCCGGACCAAACGCATCACCTGAAGCCTGCAGGTCCGCGCGCTGGAGCAAGTTAAGGCCAGATTGAATCCCTGCGCCGGAGGGATTTTGTGGCGTGGGCAGGGTGAGGCCACGGTTCGCGCCAGCGAACGAAATGGTCCGGTGGACCATTTCGAGGGCCGAACGCGCGGAGCACAAGCGACGCGCCGGGGGCAGCAGTCCATCTACATATCGGGCCGACCCGGCCGCTCGCCTTCCCTTCGCTCAGGCGCGTCCATACGCTGTCGCTTTGGACCGTTCGCCGCTTTCGCAGGTCCACTGGACCTGCTCACATGCTTCGCATGCCGCGGCTCACCCCTTCGGGTTGCGTTGCGGCGGGCGCCCGCGGCGTCGCCGTCCTCGACCGTATTCCCGATACGCTCTTCGGACGGCTTCTGGCGGATCACCGCGCCGCAACGCAACGCAGCTGTTTCAATCTGACCTTAACTTGCTCTAGCGCTTTAACGCGCGCCGCAGCTTCCCGCCCTGCTCTTGCGCCCAGTCCTGCATCGCCATCAACACGGGCTCCAAGGAACGGCCCAGCCCCGTCAGCCGGTAGTCAACCCGGGGCGGAATCTCGCCATGGTCGCGGCGCTCGAGCAGTCCGTCGGCTTCCATCTCCTTGAGCTGCCTGGCCAAGGTGCGGTGGGTGATGCCGCCCAGGTCACGCTGGAGCTGGTTGAACCGCCGCTCGCCTTGCAGCAGCCAGTAGATCACCATCACCTTCCAGCGGCCGGAGATCACCTCCAGGGTGATTTCGGTAGGGCATCCAGGCTTTTTGGCTGGCTTTTTCGCGGGTTTTTGGATGGATGGGCCGGGCATGGGCGGTATCCTCAAGGACCGTACTTGCGAGGGGATCGTGCCATCCCAAGATAAGCGGTCGGGAGACATTCAAAAGAGCAGGATCATGAAAAAGATTGCACAGGTCATCCACCCCCATGGCGGCCATTGGGTCGGCGACGGCTTTCCCGTCCGCACCCTGTTTTCCTATGACGGCGACGCCCAGGCTTTGAGTCCCTTCCTGCTGTTCGACTATGCCGGCCCGCATGTCTTCGCCCCGGCCATGAGTCCGCGCGGCGTCGGCCAGCATCCCCATCGCGGCTTCGAGACCGTCACCATCGTCTATGATGGCGAGGTCTCGCATCGCGACTCCACCGGCGCGGGCGGCACCATCGGCCCGGGTGATGTGCAATGGATGACCGCTGCCGGCGGCATCATCCATGAGGAATTCCATTCTCCCGCTTTCACCAAAACCGGCGGCCCGTTCCGGGTGGTGCAGCTATGGGTGAACCTGCCGGTCAAACACAAGATGACCAAGCCGGGCTATCAATCGATCACCAATGCCGACATCCCGGTGGTCGATCTGGCCAATGACGCCGGTCGGGCGCGCATCATCGCGGGCGACTTTGTTGGCACCAAAGGTGCCGCGCGCAGCTTCAGCCCGGTCAATGTCTGGGACTTGCGGGTCAATCGCGACAAGGACATTGCGTTGGACCTTCCCCAAGGCCATACCGCGATGATCGCGGTTTTGAGCGGCCATGCCACTTTCAACAACCAAGAGGGCAACGGCGAAGGCGCCGGCGAAGCCACCATCCTGCGCTTCGAACGCGAAGGCTCGAAGGTGAGCATCCATGCCGACAGCGATGCGATGCTTTTGGTGCTGACGGGTGAACCGTTGGGCGAACCGGTCTATGGCCATGGTCCGTTCGTGATGACAAACCAGACAGAAATCCGCCAGGCCATCGACGACTTCAACAACGGGCGTTTCGGCCAAGTGGCATCATGACCTGATCGGGGGACCTGCGACAACATGCGGGAACCGGCAACAGCTCCGCGCGTATCCAATACAACCTTGCGAGTGGTGTGCATGCACAATCCGTTGCTGCTGAAGCTGGATCGTTTGTGCGGCCTGGGGCCTTCCGATATTGGCGGGCTCGATTTCGGGGAGTCGTCCTTTGCCTCTGCGCGTGAGGAGATCTTCCGCGACGGCCAGGTGGTTTCCCACGCCAAGCTGGTGCTGACGGGGATCGCCTGCCACTACAAGCTGATGCAAGACGGCCGCCGGGCTGTCACGTGTTTTCTTCTACCCGGGGATTTCACCAACCATCAGGTGCCGGAGCGGCAGACGTTGAACTTCTCGGTGGGCGCGTTGACGCCGTGCCGGTTTGTGGACGTACCCCTGGCCGCATGGCGCACTTCGGGAAATGGCCGCCTGACCCAGGCACTGTCACTCTGCATGATGGTCGACATCGCCATCCAGCGCGCCTGGCTGGCCAATATCAGCCAGCAGCCTGCGGACAGGCGCCTGGCACACCTGCTTTGCGAATTGCGCCATCGGCTGGCCCTGGTAGGCATGGCCGATGAATGCAGCTTTCACCTTCCGCTCACCCAGCAAGACCTGGCCGACGCCTTGGGCCTCTCGGTGGTGCATGTCAATCGCGTGCTCCAATACATCAAGGAACTGGGCTTGATCCGCGTAAAGGACCGCACCATCCTGATCGGCGACCTCGGCCTGCTGGAGGAATTCGCGGATTTCGATCCCGCCTATCTGCATCCGCAAGGCGTTCCCCTGCCGGCGCGTACCGGAGACTTGGCTGGCGTCAGCTTGCGGGCTCCGGCGCCTAGCGCTCCAGGCTGACAATGCGGCAGGCGATGGGGATGTTCTCGTCGCGATACCAGCTGGCGCAGATGCGGTGATAGCCGTCGGCCACCACCAGCGGCAGATCCAAACCGGCATTGCCCCGCACCAGCAGCACCGGCGACAGC
>DATBCP010000478.1:0-5123 GCA_036270435.1 Rhizomicrobium sp.
CCAGCATGCCCTGGCTGCGCACCACAAAATCCTTGAGGATGTGATTAAGGCCGGTGCCGGAATGGATGTCGCCATTCGCATAGATCGGGCCGTCATGCAGGATGAACGGGGGGCGGCCCTTGGCCTTCGCTCGCAAGCGTCCGTAAAGGTCCATTTCCGCCCAGCGCGCCAGCCATTTGGGCTCGGCCTCCGGCAGGCCCGCCTTCATGGGAAAATCGGTGGCGGGCAGGAACAGGGTCGCCCGGTAGTCGGGAGTTTCTGGTTTGTCGGCCATTGCCTAAGTCTGATTTGAGGAGCCGCTTCTAACAGGGGCCCCCGGGGGCGTCCAGCTAAGCCGTTTTTGCCAGGATTTCCCTGGCCTTGGCGGCATCCGTCCTGATCTGGGCGATCAGGGCTTCCAGGCTGGGAAACCTGGCCTCGGGCCGGATGTACTGGATCAGCTCCACCGACAGATACTTGCCGTAAAGGTCTCCGTCGAAATCGAACAGATGGGTTTCCATCAAGGGCACGTTCACCTGGTACATTGGGCGGATGCCAAAATTGGCCACGCCGTCATGGCGCCCAACCGCCCGATCGCCTTCCAGGATATCGACCCTCACCGCATAGACGCCATAGGCCGGCGCCAGGCAGTGGCCCAGATGCATATTGGCGGTGGGAAAGCCCATGGTGCGGCCACGGGCATCGCCATGCTCGACCCGGGCCTCGATCGACCAGGGATGGCCCAGCAGCCGGGCCGCCTCCTCGGCCTTTGCCTGCTTCAGCAGCTGGCGGATCAGGGTGGAGGAAATCTTCTCATCGCCGGAGGCCGTCACCGTATCGAAAGCCGTGACGCTGAAGCCCTCCATCTCGCCCATGTAGGAAAGCGTCGCCAGATTGCCGGCGCGTTTCTGGCCGAACTCGAAATCATGTCCCACCACCACGCCGCTGATGCCGAGCCCGCTGATCAGGACATTGAGCACGAAATCCTGCGGTGTCCTGCTTGCCATCTCCTGGTCGAAGGTCAGCGCAAACAGCACATCCACACCCAGGTCGGCCAGCAGCCGCGCCTTGGTGCGCAAGGGCGTCAAGCGGAAGCATTCCGGCGCCGCGGGCGCCAGCCCGCCCCCTTGATGAAGCAGCCGGAAAAATTCCTGGGGATGCGGCTCGAAGGTCAGGACCGCCAGCGGACTTTTGCGCGCCTCGGCCTGGACCTTGGCCTCCGCGATCAGGGCGCGATGACCACGATGCACACCGTCGAAATTGCCGATCGCCACGACCGCGCCGCGAAGGGCGGCGGGCACGTCGTCGAAATGACGGAAGATCCGCAATCCCTTAAACCCGTTATTCCTTCACCGGCCGCCGGGGCGCCAGCACAAGCGCCTCCGATTCCAGCACCAGCTTGTCATCCACCTTGCAGACACAGTCCATCACCACGGCGCGGCCATTGACTTCACGCACCGTGGCGGTGGTCACCACCGTGTCGCCGATCCGGACCGGCAACTTGAAGACGATGCTGGCGGAGAGGAATATCGAACCATCCCCCGGCAGCTTGGTGCCCAGCAAGGCCGATATGAAGCCGATGCTCAGCGCCCCATGCGCCACCCGGCCGCGGAACACCGTCTTGCGTGCGAATTCCTCGTCGAAATGCACCGGGTTCATGTCGCCAGTGGCTTCACCGAAAAGCTGGATGTCGCGTTCGGTGACGGTGTGCTGCGTCGTCGCGGACATGCCGGGCACGATCTCATCGAGATAAACGCTGGTCATGCCGTCCTACCAAACCAGTTTTCGGGTTGCGCTGCCGGCTGACGCCCCAAAACGGGCGAACAGGGCTGCAAGATGCTCCACACTATAGGGCTCAATCTCTTCGCCATGAACCCCATCGGCGATGAATAGCGCCTCAATGCCGGCGGCATTGGCGCCCTTGATGTCGGTCAGCAGCCCGTCACCCACCGCCAGGGGCCGGCTGGGCTTGTGCCCCAGCAGCGCGGCCAGCGCCGCCAAGACCGATTCGTAGACCGGCAGATGCGGCTTGCCGTAGTAGATCACCCTACCCCCCAGGATCTCATAGGCTTTCGCCAAGGACCCGGCACAGTAAAGCAGGCGGTCTCCCCGATGCACCACCAAATCGGGATTGGCGCACAGCATGGTCAGGCCGCGGGCGGCCAGCGCCTGGAGTTCGCCGGCATATTGGTCGGGCGTCTCGTTCATGTCGTCGCGCAGGCCAATGGCGAGCGCCACCTCGGCGTCCGCGATCTCGGTGCGACTCACATCCAGCCCCTGGATCATTGGCAAGTCGCGATCGGGCCCGATGTAATAAAGCGGCAGCGTGCGGGTGGTACTGCGGCGCGCCAATTCTTCGCGCGCCGCGCCGCCCGAACTGACGATGGCGTCATAGCAGTCGGGTGGCAGGCCATAGCTGGCGCATTGGACGGCGACTTCGGCCGGCACGCGCGGCGCATTGGTGAGCAGCACCACCGGGCCGTGCTTTTCCTTGAAGCGGTACAGTGCCTCGGCGGCGGCGGCATGATGGCGCTTGCCGTCATGCACCACACCCCAGACGTCGCAGATCAGGGCGTCATGGCCGGGGGCGATTTCAGATAAGCCAAAGATCAGGCGGGGAAGCATCGCCCACCCCTAATGGACGGGCGCGGCATAATAAAGAGCGAAGCGGTCGCATCCGCCCCCACCAGGGAAGCGGGCCTTAGCCTGCCTTGCGGAACGGAACCACCGAGGCGGTGTCCAGCATGGCGGGCGATTTCACGGAATCGTCACGCACCGCGCGCGGCTCGCCGAACAGATAGCCCTGGGCATAGTCCACCGCATAGTCCAGCAGCTGTACCACGGTCTTTTCGTCCTCGACCCGTTCGGCGATCAGGTTGAGGCCATGGCGGGAGAGCAGTTTCTTGAAATCCTCGGCCGCCACCTGGGCCCCTGCGCTGTTCATGCCGCCGGTCAAAGTGGCGCTGCGCACCTTGAGATGGCGGAAGCCGATCGCCTTCAGGCGCAGGAAATCCAGCGCCAGAGTTTCGACATGATCCATGCTGAGGCCGAATCCCATGGTGGCCAGCGCCGCGAGATTATGCTCGCCCTCGCTGCCCGCCTTCAGCACCGCCTCTTGGCTGAATTCGAACACGATCTGGCCCGCCAGGTCGCGATTGACCCGCATATAGTCCAAGAATTGCGGGAAGAATTCCTTGTCGGCGAGCGTGTCGCCGGAGATGTTGCAGAAAATGCCGATATCCCGATTTTTTTGCGCCAGCCGGCGCACGATCTGCACGCAGCGAAACAACAGCAGGTTGTCCACCACGCTCATCAGTCCGGCCTTGCCAGCCACCTGCATATACTGGGCCGGCATGATGACCTTGCCGTCCTTGTCGCGCAGCCGCGACAGCGCCTCGTAATAGCGCAGCTTGCGCTGCGGCAGGCTCACGATCGGCTGCAGGTAAAGATCGACGCGGTTTTCTTCCAGGCTGGAACGGATGGTCTCCAGCAGCGCGCCACGGTCGCTGGCATGGAAGCTGTTGACATAGGCGCTGGCCGGACCGCGCAGGGATGGCAGGTCCTCCTTTGTCTCATGTGGAACTTCGGCGGCGCCGCGCGAGATTTTCCCGGCGAAATCGCGCACCAGGCTTTCCAGCATCTTGAGTTCGGTGACGATCTTCTTTTCCTGGGCGCCGGCACGCTGCTCGAACTGGCCGCTGAGTTCGCCCAGCCGCACGCGGGTGTCGTGCAGCGCGGTTTCCACTTCCAGATAGCTCTTGCGCAGATGCGCGATTTCCTTGGCCTGGGCACGCTTGTCGCGACGGCGCGCGAAAGCGCCCAGAATCTGCTGCAGCAGGATGAAGCCGACAATGCCCGACAGCACCGCCACCGGCCAGCCCAGGAACAAGGCCAGCGCCGCGCCGAGCGTGGCGCAGATGAAAAACATGCTGAGGGTCAGCAGCGCCTTGGTAACGGAGGAGATTCGGTCGCTCATGCGCGCGACTATCGCCGCGTGCGCGTTTCCAATGTGTTAACCGTGGAAATTTTTGCCTAGCGGAGTTTCGTGGGTTAACGAGCGGTTAAAGCCGCAAAACAGGCACATCCGGCTCCCTGTTGGCGGAAGCCGGATGCCCGATTGCTTCAGACGTCAATCAGTGATGATGGCCCCAGCCGCCACCGCCCTGGCCGCCACCGTCATGGCCCCCGCCGCCATGCCAGCCGCCGCCGCCATTGCTCTGGGCCTGGGCATGAAAGCCGCCGCCTCCGCCGCCATGCCAGCCGCCGCCGCCCATGTTGTTGGACTGCGCCTGGGCATGAAAGCCGCCGCCTCCGCCGCCTTGCCAGCCACCGCCGCCATTGCCTTGGAAGTTGCCGCGGAAGCCGCCGCCACTGAAGCGCTGCTGCGGTGCTGCCTGTTGCGCCTGGTTCTGGAAGCGCCCACGCCAACCGCCATCATTCCAGTTGCCACCGAAGCGCTGCTGCGGCGCGGCTTGCGCGGCTCCGCCTTGGAAACGGCCGCGCCAATCGCCACCACCGAAATTCTGCTGGCGCTGGAAGGTCTGGCCCTGGAAGCCCGGACGCTGGAAGGATTGCCGGTTCCAATTGCCGCCGACGCTGCCACCACCGAAACTGCGGTAACCGAAGCTGCCGCCGCGATTGAAGCCGCGTCCGGCATAGGCATGGCTGCGATAGAAGTCGCGGCCCAGCGCCGGCCCGAAGCGTCCGCCGCGATAGCTGCCGTCATGCCAGCCGCCATGCACCCAGAACTGCCGGCGTCCGCCAAAGTCGCGGTAGTAGAAGGGCCCTGGATACCAGGTGTCGCCCCAGTAGACCTGGCCGTAATAGAGCGGCAGGTCATAGAAGTCGTCCGGGCAGCCATAATAGGGATCGCAATAGCCATAATCCGATCCGTAATAGTTGTAGTTGGGATCGTCATAGGCCGGCGCGTCATAGGGTTGGCCGGCGTAAGGATCTTCGTCATAGGGCTGGTCATAAGGGGACTGGTCATAAGGACCATAAGCCTGTTGCGGCGGGCCATAACCGTCATAGCGCGGATCATAGGACTGCGCGCTAGCGGGGATGGCCAGCGCGCCCAAGCCACTGAAGGCCATGACCGCCGCCGTGATGAGAGGTTTCATTGCGTTTCGCTCCGTTTCGCCGCT
>DATBCP010000479.1:0-3042 GCA_036270435.1 Rhizomicrobium sp.
AATTCATACGAAATAGAACTCATGACATTCTCAAGTCGATGCGACGCCAGACCGGCTCGCAGCGACGCAGGAACTGACGGGGTCCGCTCTTGATGCTGTGGACGCCTCTCCACCTACCCGCCAGCCTATGAAGGTTGGCAAAATGGAGGAGAGCCATGAACGCGGCGGTGACTATCGGTCTGGACCTAGGAAAGTCGGTTTTTCAGGTACATGGCGTTGATGCTGGCGGGGCGGTTGTGATCCAGCGCCGGGTGACGCGCGGCAAGCTGCTGGGGTTCTTCGCGAAGCAGCCGGTGTGCCTGGTAGGGATGGAAGCTTGTGCGGCTGCCACCATTGGGGAAGGCGCACGCGCCGAAGCCCAAAGGGCGGAGGCGGGCATTTGCTCCGCAAGCTACGGCTTGGCAAGCTCCTTCACCCACAACCAGCGGCTGCGGTTGAAGTCCCATGCATTGGGCACATAACCGCCCACCATTGGGCCGACCGCTTCGGTCTGAGACAGGAAGCGGATCGGCAGCCATGGCATGTCGGCCAGGGCGATCCGCTCGGCAGACTGAAATAGTTGGTTGCGGCGGGCGGCATCGGGCTCCCGTTCGGCCATGTCGATCGCGGCATCGAACTTTGCGCTGCGGTATCCGGCATAATTGCCCGGACTGCCGGACCGCAGCAGGTCGAGAAAGTTCGAGGCATCGCTGAAATCGGCCAGCCAGCTGGTATAGCCCAGCTGATATTGGCCTTGGCGCATCGCCCTCAGTTCCAGCGCATAATCCAGTACGGTGATCCGGATATTGATGTAGGTCTGGCGCGCCATGGCCTGGAACACTGCCGCGAGCCTTTTGCCATCCGGATTGCCGGGGGTGAGATAGGTCAGGGTGAGTCGGTTGAAGGGGCCGTAGCCCGCGTCCTGCATCAGTCTTTTGGCGAGCGCCAAGCGTGCCGGATAGGGCATGGCTTTGAAGTCCAACTGCGGACCGGCATATTTTTTGTCGATCGCCCGCACGCTGTCGCTACGGCCCTCGCCTACGCTCCCATAACCACCGATGCCCGGCGGCACATACGCATAGGCCGGTAGTTCACCGCGCTTCATCACCTTGTCCACCACCGCTTCGCGGTCATAGACCAGGCTAAGGGCGCGCCGCACCCGGATGTCGGCCAGGGCAGGATCGCGCAGGTTGATCGCGACATAGGCCAGCGCCAGGGACGGCATGATGTGCAGGCTCTTCGGCATGTTGGCTTTGAGCCAGGAAATTTCCGTGCCCGGCAACGGCGTCTGCATGTCGAGTTCGCCGGCACGCAGTCTTTTCAGCGCCGCCTGGCTGTCGATGGTGGGGAGGTAATTCACCGTGTCGATCTTCACCGCGGGCGCGTCATAGAAGGCCGGGTTCTTTGCCAGGGTGATGTGATCGTTGGGCTGCCACGCCTTCAGCCGGTAAGGCCCATCTGAGACATAGGCGCCGGGCTTGAAGCTGGGATTGGGCGGCAAGGGCAGGGCGGCCGGCAAACTCAGCAATTCCGGAAGATAAGGCGCGGGATGTTCCAGCCGGATTGTCAGAAGCGATGGATTCGCGGCGGCAATGCCCAGGCTCGTGGCGGGCTTTTGGCCGGCGGTGACGGCGCGTGCATTCTGGATGATCCATAAAAGCTCGGCGTTGCGCGCGGCGGTCGCAGGCATCAGCAAGCGTCGCCAGGCGAAGACGAAATTTTCCGCCGTCACGGGACTGCCGTCCGACCAGCGCGCCTTGCGCAAATGAAATGTCCAGGTGAGGCCGTCCGCCGATGTCTCCCAGCGCTCGGCGATGCCGGGGATGGGGTGGGCCGCGGCGTCCAGGGTGGTCAGCCCCACCATCATGTCGCCCAGGATGTTGATTTCCATGCTGGTGCCGGCAAAGGCGGGATCAAGCGAGTCCGGCTCCGCGCCATTGCCGCGATTGAGTATGGTTTCCGCCCGCGCCGGGACGGCGCACAGAATATGCACGGCCGCCAGCAGAAAAATCGCCGGCGCCAGTCTATTCATGCGAACTGTTTTTCGCGGACGGCCTCGTCGATCCTGATCCAACGCGAGCGGTGATAGTCCATCGCATTGGCCTGGAAGCCCTTCACGTAAGGCCAGGTGAGATTCAGGTTCACCCAATAGAATAACGGTGCCGCGGCAAAGTCATTCAGCATGATGGTTTCCGCCGCGGCCAGCTTGCGGCCCCGGCTTTCAAGATCGGTGTCCCGCTGTGCCGCGTCCAGCATCGCATCGAAGGCCGGGTTGCTGTACTCACCCCAATTGTTGCCGCCGCCGGTGCGGTACAGGTCCAGGAAATTCGAGGCATCGTTGAAATCGGCCACCCATCCCGATTGCGCGATGTCGAAATCATGCGCCTGGATGGCGGGATAGAATATCTGCATGTCATTGGGCGTGATGGCGATATCGACATAGATTTGCGCCAGCATCTGCTGGACTGCGGCGGCGACCGCACGATAGATGCCCGGCGTGGTGGCGCGGATCATGTAAGTGGTTTCCACCCGGCGGTCGGCCCCGTATCCGGCCGCCCGCATCAGGCTTCGCGCCCGTTCCAGGCGTTCGGGATAGGGCATGGCGCGAAATTGCAAGCTTGCGCCATGTGGGTAGTTGGCAGTCCCCGGCGGCACAACCGCATAGGCCGGCAGATGGCCTGCCCTCAAGATGCGGCCGGTGATGGCTTCGCGGTTCAGCGCCAGGTTGATCGCCTCCCGGACGCGGATATCGTCGAACGGCTTACGCTTGTGATTGAAGGCGATGATGTCGGTGATCATCTGCGGAACAGGATCGATCGTCCCGGGGAGATTTTTTCGGATCCAGGTGATTTGTTGCTCGGGGAAGCGGTCCTGGAAATCCAACTCGCCGGCGCGAAACCGCTGGAGCGCCACGCCATAATCGGCGGTGGGATAAAAAATCACCTGCTTCAGGGCGACATTGGCGGCGTCATAGAAGCGCGGATTTTTTTCCAACAAGATAAACTCATTGGGAACCCATTGCTTGAGCAGGAACGGCCCATTGCCGACATAACTGCCGGGCTG
>DATBCP010000480.1:0-2266 GCA_036270435.1 Rhizomicrobium sp.
CTTGGGAAACCGGCGCCGCGGCGACTTCATGCACCATGCCTTCTTCCACGATCACGCAGCCCTTTGCGGAACGGGTCAAAGCGGCGATTCCGCCCCATTTCTTGGCGCCGGCCACCACGCCGGCGAAATCCTCCGCCTGGAACAGCGCCTTGGCCTCGTCCTCGTTGGCGAATAGGATGCCCACATCGCGGTCCATCAGATGCAGGAACTCGTCCCGGAAACGGCCGACGCAGAAACTGTCGGACAGGGACAGCGCGACGCGCCCGCCCGCGCCCTTGACCGCCGCGATGGCCTTGCGCGAAGCCTGCTTGGCGCTTTCCTCGTCCCACAAATAGCCTTCGATATAAAGGATGCGGGCACGCGCGACTTGCTCTTCGTCGACATCGTCGGGCGTCAATTCCCGGCAGGCGCCCAAATAGGTGCTCATGCTGCGCTGGCCATCCGGCGTCACCGCGATCAGGCAGCTGGCGGTGGTGGAACCGATACGGGTGGGATGGGTTGTGAAGGTGATGCCTTGCGCCGACATGGACTTGGCAAAGACATGGCCCAGCCGGTCGTCGAACACCTTGCCGATATAAATGCCGTGGCCGCCCAGCGAGGCCAACCCCGCCAAGGTATTGGCGGCGGAGCCGCCTGCAATTTCGTGCAAGCTGGACAGCGCCTGGTTGCCGTCGGCCAGGGCCTTGAGCAGCTCCTTGGCGCGGAATTCGTCGATCAGCGCCATGCCGCCCTTGGCGATACGGTGGGTGAGAAGGAAGCGGTCGTCCACCGAGGCGATGATGTCCACAATGGCATTGCCCAACCCCGCCACGTCATATTGCTGCTGCGTCATGTGAACCCCGCAAGATCAGGAGTTCCGCTTATACGACGTGGCGGCTCCCAGGCAAGCATTTCGCCTTGTGAGACACGCCCTGTTGGTGCAGAAGGCTTCCGTGACGCGCCGATTTTCCAGTCTGTTTCTTGCCCTGCTGGCCGCGGGCTGCGCCGCCAAGGCGCCGCCGGCTCCGCCACCGTCTGTACCCTCGCCTTCCGCCATTCCGCCGGCGCCGCCCCGCGGCGAGCCCGGCCAATATCTCAATATGCCGGCCACCAGCCTGCAGGTCGCGTTCGGCAAACCCGCTTTTGTGCGCAAGGACGGCGCCACGGAAATGTGGCGCTATGACGGGCAAAGCTGCCGGGCGTTCTTTTTCCTGTATGGCGCGCCTCTGGCGGTGCGCCATGTCGAGACCCTGCCGCACGGCGCGCAGAATGCCGCGGACATGGATTGCCTTATCGCTTTGCGGATTGCACCGGCAAAGACATCGTAGAGGCCTCCCTTGGTTTCTTTCGTGAATTTGTCATGCCCGCGAAAGCGGGCATCCAACTTTATTCTTCGGTGCCCGTTACAAGTTGGATTCCCGCTTACGCGGGAATGACAAGTTTAAAAGGGGAGAGAAGGGTCAGCGGCGGCCCGCTCTTTTGGCGATCGGAACCCTTGCCTTCACCAACTCCGCCTCATTCGTCTTCTCCTTGAACCGGCACAGGTCGCGCACCACACAGGTCGGGCACAAAGGCTTGCGCGCCACGCACGTGTAACGACCGTGCAGGATCAGCCAGTGATGCGCATGCAGCTTGTAGGCAGCCGGCACGATTTTTTCCAATTTCTGCTCGACCGCCACCACGTCCTTGCCGGGCGCGAGACCGGTGCGGTTGGAAACGCGGAAGATATGGGTGTCCACTGCGATGGTTGGCTCGCCAAAGGCGACATTCAGCACCACATTGGCGGTTTTGCGGCCCACGCCGGGCAGCGCCTCAAGCGCTTCGCGGTCTTTGGGGACCTTGCCGCCATGCTGATCGACCAGGATTTTGGACAGGGCGATCACATTCTTCGCCTTGCCGCGGAAAAGCCCGATGGTCTTGATGGCGTCGGTGAGTTTCTCCTCGCCCAGCGCCAGCATCTGTTCCGGTGTTTTCACCGTCTTGAACAAAGGTGCGGTCGCCTTGTTGACGCCCTTGTCGGTGGCCTGGGCCGACAGCACCACCGCCACCAGCAAGGTATAGGGATTGACGTATTGCAGTTCGGTCTTGGGTTCGGGATCGAGCTTTTTCAGCCTAGAAAAAAACTCTTCAACCTCGGCCTTGGAGAAAGGTCTGGGCATCTGCGCTCTCAACCAACCAAAGTGTCATCCCCGGCGAACGGCGCGCGCCAGCGCGGCGTGAGGGAAGGGGACCCAGGTGGATAGATCAAGCCCGGTCTTTCCACCTGGGTCCCCTTCCCATCGCGCAG
>DATBCP010000481.1:0-2213 GCA_036270435.1 Rhizomicrobium sp.
ACCATCGCCTGCAACACCGCCATACGGTCGTGAATCATCCGAAATTCTCCCAAGGGCCGTTCCCGGCTCGTTTTTGCGGCGCCCTTATAGCCGCAAGCCCCGGGGCTGGCCACGAATTTGGCCTCCGGCGGGCTTGGGCCGATTGCAACGGTTGGACGACTGTTCCGAGCCCCGGAAATACCCCTCCACCCCAAGGGGAAATGGCTCGGACGGCGCCAGATGGCCACCCGGCTTGCAGGGCCGAAATCCACCCCTCCACTAGCGCTTTGGCCAGGGGGACCGCATGGCCCAACTCCTTGATCGCGGCGGCCGGGACACCCCGCCCGGCCGCGAGATTTTCGCGAAATTCCAGGGCACTTTGCCCGACCAGCCTGACATTTTATGACGCACGGACAACAGTTGTTTCCGTACACGGATCGCCTGGGAAAACCCTGCAAAATCAGGCTTTTTGCGGACCGCGACGCCCCGTCGCGCTCCCTTTGCGGCTGGACGCGCTAAGCTTTTTCGGTTCGACTGTTCCCGGCCCATGACCAAGCTGACCCTGACCCCGGATATGCTGGAAGGCGCGTATGAATATCTGCGCGTCAGCCCGCCCTTTTGCAGTTGGGGATTGCCGCATGCCGACCAGGTGATGTTTCGCGTCCTGGGCGCCAAGGACCGCTTCGGTCATTTTCGCGGACGCCATCGCAAGGCGCTGGGCGATGACGGCTTCAGCGAGATCGCGATTTCCGCCGGGCTGGTCAAATCGACCGATCTGCTGATCTCCACCATGGCGCATGAGATGATCCATCTCTACCAGGACGAGACCGGCACGGCGCGCGGCCATCACAATCCCAAATTCCGCAAGCTGGCCAAGCGGGTCTGCACAATCCACGGCTTCGATCCCGAGACATTCTAGGCAAGCGCTCTAAAGCGGCTTCTCGAACAGCCGGTAGGTCTTGTAGGGCACACCGCCCACCATCTCGATCACATGCCGTACGCGGCCGTTGCGCTCCAGGATCCAGGACAATTCGCTGTCGACCACGCCGCGGGAAAAATTGAATTCCCGCACCGAGCGGATCACCGACAGCGCCAGCGCCGCGCCCACCGGAGAGGCCTGCAGCGCCTTGCGCACCCCCATCATCGGCATGCGCGCGGTTTTGGTGCGCGTCACTTTCATCCGCCACAGCAGTTTGATCCAGTTGACGGGAAACAACCGCCCATTCATGTCGCGGATGGCTTCATTCAGGTTGGGAAAGATGGCGGCGAAGGCAGCCGGTTTGCCCTGATATTCGGCGATCGCCACATCGCCGGGGCGCAGCAGGAGTTTGAGGATGCCGGACAGATCGTCGATCTCGGCCTTGGTCATGGGCACATAGCCCCAATTGTCGGACCAGGCATCGTTGATGATGTCCAGCAGCATGGCGACTTCGGATTCGAAATGCTCCTTGTCCATACGGATGGTGCGAAGCGTCACCTCGCCGGCGCGCATGGCGCGGTTGAGCAGCTTTTCCAGGGTCTGGGTTGGCGCATCCGGGCCATAGCGATAGGCGATCAGATCCTCGGCTTTGTGATAGCCGTTGGCGATGATGCGGCCCTGGTAATAGGGCCTATGGTGATTCATCATCACATAGGGAGGGGTATCGAAACCCTCGACCAGAAGACCCGGCTGGTCCCACAGGGAAAAACTCACCGGCCCGATCGCCCGTTTCATGCCTTGGTCGCGCAGCCAGCCTTCGGCGGCATTCAGCAGGGCGCTGAACACCTCTTGGTCATCCACCGCTTCGATGAAGCCGAAATGGCCGGTCCCGGGATAGCGCTCCTGCACCAGCTGGTCGACCTGGGCGGTGATCCGGCCCACCGCTTCGGTCCCGCGACAGGCCAAAAAAAACGCGGCACGGGCATGCTGGAAATAGGGATTATGCTTGGGCTGGAAGTGGAATTGGCGTTCCAGCAGCAGCGGCGCGACCCATTGGGGATCGTCGCGATAGATCTTGAAAGGCAGATGATGGAAGTCGCGCCATTGCGCTTTGGTCTGCACGGGGACAATTTTGATGGTCTCGCTCACAGGACTTCCAGGCAAAAGGCGCGGCACCATAGCCTCCGAAGGCCCGATTTGATAGGAAGCAATTGCCGCATTTCCGCGGCGCGAGCTGCGTGGTTCATGGCCCCGAAAACGATCCTGATCACCGGCGCATCCAGCGGTATCGGCGCCGCCTTGGCGCGGGTGCATG
>DATBCP010000482.1:0-4947 GCA_036270435.1 Rhizomicrobium sp.
AAAGCGGCCTGGAATTCTAAGGAGTTCGTAGGTTCTGAGCGACAGCGAGGAACGCGTACGAACGAGACCAAATGCAGGGCCGAAGAAAGGTCCTGACGAAGTAAGGACTGGAATATATGGCAACCGAACAGCAAGGCGAACAGCAACGCGAAGGCCGCGGCCGTGGCGAGCGCAGCGGACGCGGCGAAGGCCGTGGCCGTGGTGAAGGCCGCGGTCGTGGCCGCGACAAGGAAGAGCGCGACAGCGACCTGATCGACAAGCTGGTGCACATCAACCGTGTCGCCAAGGTCGTGAAGGGCGGCCGCCGCTTCGGCTTTGCCGCCCTGGTGGTGGTGGGCGACGGCAATGGCCGTGTCGGCTATGGCCATGGCAAGGCGCGCGAAGTGCCGGAAGCCATCCGCAAGGCGACCGATGATGCCAAAAAGGCGCTGATCCGCATCCCGCTCAAGGACGGCCGCACCCTGCATCATGAAGTGCGTGGTCATCATGGCGCGGGCAAGGTGCTGGTGCGTCCGGCGCCGGCCGGTACCGGCATCATTGCCGGCGGCCCGATGCGCGCGGTGTTCGAAGCCTTGGGCGTGGGCGATGTCGTGTCCAAGTCGCTGGGCACGTCCAACCCTTACAATATGGTGCGCGCCACGTTCGACGCGCTGAAGAACCAGCAGAGTCCGCGCATGGTGGCCCAACGCCGCGGCCGTAGCGTGTCGGAAATCCTGGCGCGCCGCGAAGACCCGACCGCCGCGGAAGCCTGAGCAAATTGAGAGAGAAGAGTCATGGCCGAGAAGAAAGCAAAAACCGGTAAGACGGTAACGGTGCGCCAGATCCGCAGCGCCAATCGCAAGCCGGAAATTCAGGCCGCCACCTTGCGGGGCCTGGGTCTCGGCAAGATCCGCCGTACCCGTACCTTGGAAGATACCCCCTCGGTGCGCGGCATGATCCATGCGGTCAGGCACCTGGTCGAGGTGGTCGAAGAGAAATAGTGGATGGCCGCGACGCGCGTCGCGCACCGGTCATGACAGGAGATTGAAATGAAACTCAACCAGATCGCCAACAATCCCGGCGCCCACAAGCGCAAGGACAAGCTCGGCCGCGGCTCTTCTTCGGGCCTGGGCAAGACATCGGGGCGCGGCGTCAAGGGTGCGAAGGCACGCACCGGCAATCAGGTGCATGGTTTTGAAGGCGGCCAGATGCCGCTGCACATGCGCATGCCCAAGCGCGGCTTCCGCAATATCTTCGCCAATGACTTCTCGGAAGTGAATCTCAACCGCATCCAGAAGGCGATCGACGACAAGCGTTTGACGGTCGGGGAAAAGATCACCGAAGAGGTGCTGCGCAAGGCAGGCCTTGCGCATAAAAGCCGCGACGGCGTGCGCCTCCTGGGCAAGGGCGGCATCAGCGCGAAGATCGAGATCGAAGTGGCCGGCGCCAGCGCCTCGGCCCGGGAAGCGGTTGAAAAGGCAGGCGGTTCCGTGACCACTACCTTCGCCAAGAAAGTCTACAGCAACAAAAAAGGCCAGCCGGGTAAGCGCCAGACGCGCCGCGCGGAATCGGCCAAAAAACGGGAAGCGCGCAAGGCCTGACAAGGGGCGGGTACGGCTCTCGCAAGGGCAGGGCGGCATCCCCATATAAGATCGGCGCGTTCTTCCCAGGAGCACCTGATGGCATCTGCAGCCGAACAGCTGGCCGCCAATTTCAATTTTGGTTCCATCTCCAAGGCCAAGGAGCTGCGCAGCCGTATCTTCTTCACCCTGGGCGCGCTGATCGTGGCGCGTATCGGCACCTACATCCCGATGCCCGGTATCGACCCGGCGGCACTGGCCCTGCAGATGCAGCAGTCCGGCGGCGGGCTGCTCGACGTGTTCAATACGCTTGCCGGCGGCGCGGTCCAGCGCATGGCGATCTTCGCGCTGGGCATCATGCCCTATATCTCGGCCTCCATCATCATCCAGCTGATGACCACGGTGTTTCCGGAACTGGAAGCACTCAAGAAGGAAGGTGAAGCGGGGCGCAAGATCCTCAACCAATATACCCGCTACTTCACCGTGGTGCTGGCCATGGTCCAGGCCTATGGCATTGCGCTGGGGCTGGAGCATTTCGGCGGCGGCCAGAACCATATCGTCATTCATCCCGGCCTTTTCTTCCGCCTGGGCGCGGTCGTCACCCTGACCGGCGGCACCATCCTGCTGATGTGGATCGGCGAGCAGATCACCAGCCGCGGGGTCGGCAACGGCATATCGCTGATCATCTTTGCCGGCATCGTGGCGCGCTTTCCCACCATCCTCACCACGACCCTGGAACAGGCACGCACCGGCGCCACCAATCCGCTGCTGATCATTTTCTTCGCGGTCTTTTCCGTGGCGCTGGTCGGATTCATCGTGTTCATGGAACGCGCCCAGCGAAGGTTGTTCGTCACCTATCCCAAGCGTCAGGTGGGCAATAAAATCTATGGCGGCGATTCTTCGCACCTGCCCTTGAAGCTCAACGTTTCCGGCGTGATTCCGCCGATTTTTGCCTCTTCCATCCTGCTGCTGCCCACCACGGTGGCGAGCTTCAATGCCCAGAACCTGCCGGAATGGCTGCAGACCCTGGTCACCTATCTCAGCCGCGGCCAGCCGCTCTATCTGCTTCTCTATGCGGTGCTGATCCTGTTCTTCTCCTTCTTCTACACCTCCATCGTTTTTAATCCGGAGGAAACGGCGGAGAATCTAAAGAAGTATGGCGGCGTTTTTCCCGGCATCCGTCCCGGCAAGAAGAGTGCCCAATTCATCGATTACACGCTCACCCGCATCACGGTGATCGGCGCACTTTATCTGACATTCGTCTGCCTGCTTCCGGAGTTCATGTTCTACAAATACAACGTGTCCTTCTCGCTGGGTGGCACCTCGATCCTGATCGTGGTGTCGGTTACCATGGACACGGTGGCGCAGATCCAGAGCCATCTCGTGGCGCAGCAATATGAAGGCCTGCTGAAGAAATCGAAACTGCGAGGAGCGCGGCGGTGAATCTGGTTTTGTTCGGGCCGCCGGGGGCGGGCAAGGGCACCCAATCCAAGATTCTCACCGAGAAACGCGGACTGCCGCAGCTTTCCACCGGCGACATGTTGCGCGCCGCCATCGAGGCGGGCACCCCGCTGGGGCTGGCCTGCAAGGCGCTGATGGCCAAGGGCGAGCTTGTGCCGGATGAATGCGTAATCGGCATCATCGCCGAGCGTTATGACCAGCCGGATTGCAGGAACGGCGCGGTGTTCGACGGCTTTCCCCGCACCATTGCCCAAGCCCAGGCGCTGGACAAAATGCTGGCCGAGCGGGGAAAAAAAATCGACCTGGTGCTGGAACTGAAAGTGGACGATGCCGTGCTGCTCAGCCGAGTCGAGGCCCGCATCAAGGCGGGTGGCGCGCTCCGGGCGGACGACACGCCGGAGACCTTGGCTTACCGGCTGGGGGTCTATTACAAGAATACCGCGCCCTTGCTCGACTATTACCGGGGCCAGGGCAAGCTTAAGACAGTGGATGGGATGGCGCCGGTGGAGGTGGTCACCGCCGAAATCGCGGCCGTCCTGGATGGGGTTCCGGCCTAGGACCTATGCGACAATAAATCCCAGCCAGGAGTTGACGGGAGGGGGCCACTTCCTATAATCCGCGCCCTCGCGACAGTTTTCCTGTCATTTCGGTGGTTTAGGGGCGTTTTGCAGGTCGCCCGGGCACTGGTTTGGCCGGTTGTAGGGCGTAAAGAATTTTATTAACTCGTTCAATGGCTTAGCAGCCTCGGAGACACTCAGTGGCACGTATCGCCGGCGTCAATATCCCGACCCAGAAGCGCGTGGAAATCGGGCTTCGCTATATCCATGGCATCGGGCCGCATATCGCGCACCAGATCATCACCCAGCTGGGGATCGATCCGGCCCGCCGGGTCAGCGACCTGACCGAGTCCGAGGTCATCCAAATCCGCGAAATCATTGATCGCGACTATCTGGTCGAAGGCGACCTGCGCCGCGACGTTGCCATGAACATCAAACGTCTGATGGATCTGGGCTGCTATCGCGGCCTGCGCCATCGCAAGGGCTTGCCGGTCCGCGGCCAGCGCACGCACACCAACGCCCGCACCCGCAAAGGCCCCGCCAAAGCGATCGCCGGCAAGAAGAAGGTCACCAAGTAAGCCATGGCCGAAGCAGCAACCAAGGGCGGCAAGACCGCCGGCCGCGCCCGCAAGAAAGAAAAGAAGAACGTGGTCGTCGGCGTGGCGCATGTCGCCGCCACGTTCAACAACACCATCGTCACCATCACCGATGCACAGGGCAATGCCGTATCCTGGTCCTCCGCCGGCATGATGGGTTTCAAGGGATCGCGCAAATCCACGCCCTATGCGGCGCAGATGGCTGCCGAAGATGCCGGCCGTAAGGCGGTCGAGCACGGCATGCGCACCTTGGAAGTGGAAGTTTCCGGCCCCGGTTCGGGTCGTGAGTCGGCGCTGCGCGCGCTGCAGGCCGTGGGCCTCGTCGTCACTTCGATTCGCGATGTGACCCCGATTCCGCACAACGGCTGCCGCCCGCCCAAGCGCCGCCGCGTATAGAGTTTCGGACGTACCGCTAACCCGTCGCACGTATGGGCATGGTCCGACATGCCCGGGACACGATGAGGAAAACATGTTTCAGAAGAACTGGCAGGAACTGATCAAACCCGGCAAGCTCAAGACCGAATCCGGTCATGACGCTGGCCGCGTCGCTACCATCACCGCCGAACCACTGGAGCGCGGCTTCGGCTTGACCCTCGGCAATTCGCTGCGCCGCGTGCTGTTGTCCTCGCTGCAGGGAGCTGCGGTGACCGCCATCTCCATCGAGGGCGTGCTGCACGAATTCTCCTCCATCCAGGGCGTGCGCGAAGACGTCACCGACATCGTGCTCAACGTGAAGATGATCGCGCTGCGCATGCATGCCGAAGGCCCCAAGCG